>JADFYH010000036.1 GCA_015233135.1 Deltaproteobacteria bacterium | reverse complement strand
CCAGAAAAAAACAAATTGCATCGATAGGGACCCACCTATAAAAAGAAAAAATAAGATCCGTCGCTACGCTCCGAGTGGGTCCCTATCCTTGCGGATCACTGGGTCCCTGTCTTGCGATTTCGCACTACTTGATGTCGCTTCTCCATTGTTTTTGTCAGTAGAAAACTTCCAAGGCGTCTGACGAGTGACGCTGCAATAGGATTCTCAAAAAAAATCCAAATATGACCGCCTTTGCCAGATCGCGAGCGTTCCAGAAGACAATCGATTTCATGCTCCTTGCAGACTTGGATAAATGACTTCGTATCCTCCAACCAATTTTCCTTATCGAAGTCGGCTGCCAAAAAATAACAGCTTTCATCGATCAGGAGAGGATACAGCCCCACGGTGTGTTTTCCAGAGAGGTGATCGTGAATGGCTTCATCGGTAAGCGCGATGAATTTTCGATTCTCGCAGCGAGCACGCATCTTACGATTGTGAGAACAGGAAGGACAATTCCAATCATGAACACAAGCGGGTGAATAGCCTTTCTTTCCTTCTTTACCTTCCCAGCGAAGGGCATAGACATCTTCACGACCTCGAAAAAGAGAGCGAAAAAGGAAAACTTTTTGTTCAAGAGATAAAGAAGTCTTTTCATTTGCTTGAAAAGTCTTCCCGGAAATAAAATCGTCCTCAATTTTGATCGACGGAGTTTCAACAGGTTTTTGAAATTGTGCACGCAGTACTTTATTTTCGGTACGTAGATGTTCGCATTCGGCCAAGGCGATTTTTAATTGTGTTTTGAGGTGTTCAATTTCAGAAGGCATACGGATGAGATAGGCTTTATGAAATTTATTGAAGGGTCACAACAAAGTTTTTTTCGTCTTATTTTTCCAAGCATCCATCCAAAGTGATTCTTTGGGTGATAATTTTTGAAAATGGACGGATTCGAGTGGGATTTTTGTTTTCTTATTGCCTTGCCGACAAAGAGCAACAACTATAGTTTCATTTGCCAAATCAAAGCCTTCTAGGCCTACTTCTTGTTCCAAAACTTGTACCCGATCAAATTTTCCAAACATTTCTTCAATGCAAGTGAGCCAGCTACTCGCTTGCTCGTATTCTCCGTACGCATCTACTGTGGCAACTTCAAAACAATCTTCGATCGATTCGCATTGCTCCATTATCTGACAAGAGACTATCCATTTTAAATCTCCTTCCAATCAGGAATCATCTTTGCAAACTCCTGCTGAAAAGCAGGTTTATTCAAATTATTCACTTTGATTTCTTTGGCAAAAGTTTTCCATTGATCTGGTTTCTTGATAACATTTATCCATAGGTTTCTAATTTTCAGGGCTACTTGTGCCTGATCGGCATAAACAGATCGCTCATGATTACTATTCAAATTTCCTAATCCAGACTGATAAAATCTCAGGATTTTTTCTGGATATTTTTCTTCCAGTTGAGTGGCCACTTTGAGGAAAGTTCCCCCATCGTAGGTTTTTAGTGGGTATCGTTTTTTTTCAAAAAGCTGAATGGCTTGGTCATACTCTTTTCGGTGCAGGTAAATTTTGAGTCTTTCTTCATCCCAGGCCTTGTCTAAAGCACTTAAGAACTTGGGCTCATAAATATTCCATTCCTCTTCTTTGCAAATATTTTTAAAACCCACATAACTTTTCAGTGATAGAGGATCCATTGCCTGATCAAATTGCAAATCTAAATACTCTTTGCGATTTTTTGTTTTTACCCGAGCAGAAAGAAAAGCACGAAGCTCATCTTTGCGACCTTCTCCCTTCTCCAGACCTTCACGAGCAAGTTGAATGGCTTTTTCCTTTTCTCCATTTTCCCAATAAAAGGTCGCGAGATCATGATAGTCTCCACCATGCTTCATCTGTTTTAAACGCAGGGAAAGATATTTTTCATGATCTCCTATTTTTCTATAAATATCTCGTGCATGACCCAGGGGCCAATCATCACCCAATTCTTCAAAACGTTTTGCAAGCTCTCGCCAGTCTTGTGCGTCGTGGCATGAAGCATAAGCCACATCGTAGAGCGTATCATCCATTCCTGCATTTCCACTTTTGATGTAATGAAAAACTTCGTCTAGCAATCGGCTACGGTCTTTTTGAGAAATTTTGTTCTTTTTCAATCTGTCTGCAAGCTCGTAGAGGAGTTCATCCACCTGATCGACAAGCCCATAGTCTCCACCTCCATACTCATCCAAATCACTTAAATCAGGTTCCAATTCATTCCAAATCGTAAAAATAATTTCACTTTCTGTTTGAGGTTCATTGCCGGGCTTCGCATGTTTTTTTAGAAATTCGAGACATTCTCTTTTTGTTTCTGGATCTTTTTTAGCCAATTTAAAAATTAGTTTTTCGAGGTGGTTTCTCTCAACATGCGATACAAGAGTTTGAAGAATATCTGTTTTAGAATTGGATTTTTGTTTTGCCATAAGTTCATTTTTTATAATTTCATTCTAAATAATTTTAATGAATCTAACGAATCCCATTTCTAATCCAAATTTCTATAAAACTCCAAAACCTGCTCATCTACATGAAAAGAATCCTCATCCCATCCGATCAGCTTGAGGCCTTCTCCCTTTCGCAGGCGGCTCAAGGCAACATAGGCTTGTCCTGCTTCCCAAAGCTTTCTTAAATCACAAACCAATTCATCGAGTGTGGCCCCTTGTGCTTTGTGAATCGTGGTGGCGTAGGCCAGGGTGATAGGAAAATTATTCGCGGTGGCAATGACTTCTCCTTCGGCATCTAAAAGAGAAAAGACAGCTTTCTCCAATTCTACTTCATTTCCATTTTTAAGTTTAATTTTAATCGTCTCCTCGGTGATTTTAGTAATCGTTCCGAGGGAACCATTGACATATTCAAAGTGGGTATCATTTTGACGAATCATCACGAGGGCAGACTCTTTGATTTGCAGTACGTCAGGGATGGGAGCGTTTCTTTTGATTTGTTCAAGAGCCTTGTCCTCACCTGTATAAAGGGTGGTGATTTCCTTGAGAGGCTTGTTGATTTCGGAAAGTTTCCGAAGGTTGAATTTTTCCACCGTTTCCCGATGGGGAAACAGGTGGGTGGTATTCGTTATTTTTTGTGGATCATGCTCGACGATAATTTTTGTATTGAGATAAGCACGAACCTCTTCGTCGATTTTTCCTTCGCGAATCAGATTTAAAACTTTTGTAAAAGTCTGGTCTTGAGAGCGCATGATGCTTTTTAAATTTAAGGAAATGAATTTGGATTTGTTCCAGGTCTCATCCAAAAAAGCCCATTCTTTTTGTTCGCTAAAACGATTGATGGGAGGCAATTGGGCAAAATCGCCCACGGCAATCACTTGGGCCCCTCCCCAGGGGAGTTTGCTTTTTCGTGCCGTGCTGCAAATATTTTCTGCGGCGCGAAGTGCCGGTCCGGAAATCATCGAGACTTCATCTAGAACAAAACCGTCAATCTTGCGAAGTCTTTTGGCAATGCGTTTGTTGGCCAGGGCACGTGCGATCGTTTTTTCAACGCCCCCTTCCATAATGCCCAAGCCAAAAAAACTGTGGAAAGTGCGGCCTCCCACGAGTACTGCCGCTGCGCCTGTGCTGGCGACAATAGGAAAGACTTTTCTATCCTTGTTTTTTAAAAAATTGCGGATCAAAAAACTTTTTCCGGTGCCTGCTTGTCCTGTGAGAAAAAAGTTCTTTTGATTTTCATTCAGTAGTTTCAGTGCACTTTGTTGGCAGGGGCTTAAAGACATTCAAAAACTCCGAAATTTGATTTATCAGACAATTTATTTGTGTCTATAACAGGACAAATCATGGGTAAAATAAAAAAGGTAAATAAGAAAGCAAATAGGAGTTTCTGCCAATGAAATCATCCCACAGCTCTTGGAATGAGCGGATCAGTAACGCCTTAGATCTGGGTCACTTTGTTGCCTGGAATAAAGGCTTCGACTTTGTCAGCAAACTTGAAGACATCCATAGGGATCTCGTTGCATTCGCCAAAACAAATCCATGTGAGGCACTCGAATATTTCGAGGTCTTTATAGCCGGTTGTCTTGTCAAAGGCAACGAGGTGGACGATTCGGGTGCTGAGCTGGCGATGTTTCTTGATGCCTTGTTTCAATCGTGGGTGCGCTGTTGTTCCGCTTCCAAAATGAAAGCACCCGAGTTTCTCCGGAAAATTGCGCATTGGATGAAGGCCGACGATATCGGGTTCTGCCATGATCTGGAAGTAAGTATTATTCCGGCCTTGAGTTCGGAGTATCGTTCTGCGTTGCGTGATACTCTGGAGCAACGGCTCCAAGAGCAAGCGTCGGATGAGACGCCAGGACCAGAGCGAAGCAAGCTTTTATCTCAACACCGACACAGTCTTGTTACCCTCAAAAAACTCCTGATTTCGACAAACAACACAAGTGCTCTGATCGAAATCGGGGAACGATATGGATTTACCCCGGAAGATTGCCTAGCCCTTGCTACCGCCTTCAGTAGCCGGAAGCAAGCGGAGCAGGCCTTGGAGTGGGTCGAACGCGGGTTGAAGTGCCATGCGGGACAAAACCATCATGAATATGAACTTGTAAGACTTCGACGAAAATTGATGATAAAAACAGGCAAACGCAGTGATGCTGTCAAGGATGCTTGGGAAAAATTCGAACAATGTCCCTCGATTCATTATTTCAAGGACGTCCTGGAGTGTGCTGCAAAAGCTGACAAGATTGAGCTCGCAAACAAGGCCATGCTCCTATTTGAAAAGGCTGATCTTCGGCATGCCATCGAGGCCTTTCACGAAATCGGGAAAACCGACCTTCTTATTTGCCGCATTGATCGCACCCAGAATGCAGATCTCAAAAAATTGTTTTACTCAACGGCCATTGACGTTGCCAAATCTATTGCAAAACAATTTCCAAGTCAGTCGGCCCGTCTGTATGTGAGCCAAGCGTTAGTCATTTTGGATGCGCGCAAGGCGAAAGCCTACCATCACGCACATGATTATCTCCACGAAGCCAAGATCCTGATGGAACGGGCGGGAGAAAGAGAGTCGTGGTTGAACGTGAACACCGGCTGAAGTCAGGCTTTCTGCCTGGCTTTGAGAAGATAGCGGCGGGACGTGGTCCCATCCAAGCACCCTCATTTATGGAAAAAATCGCAAGTAAATTGGATCCAGAACAGATCCAAAAAGATGTTACATAGAAAAAAATAATCTGTGCTGTCGGTTCATGTCTGCTCATGTCCGCTTGGGAAGGCACCCTCAAAACCATCGTTGATTATGTGACCGGAAGCACCGTGCGCTACATCGCTATTTTAGCGGTGGTGGGATTCGGTTTTGCAGCCTTCTTGGGACGAATTGCTTGGAGGAGAGCTTTGGAGATTGTCGTCGCTATTGCCGTAGTCTTTGGAGCTGACAAGACCAACGATGTTCCTAGGAGTTACGCAGTCTTTTTTCGTGATTAACGGTTTGATCAACACGATTTTATTTTTGGCTCTGAACTCGTTTTTACCGCTGATCCTCTTGCTGCCTCTGCTTCACGGGCTTGGATATATCGCATGTTTAACGGACGCACGAATTTTTGACCTTTGGTTTACTTATGCAAAACACTGCACAAAATGTAAAAACAAGAGATTTTGGGGCGCGAACAGCTACGATGCTTTTTAATCTGAAGCTGAAGCCCAAACGTCCTGCTCTTCAGAAAGTCGCGCAAGCAGAAGCCAGAGGCGCTGACTTTATTCCCTACGCCTGCCATTACGATGAGAATACACTTCTCACTAAATCTGGCGATCTCATCCAAATCTTAAAGATTGGAGGTCTTCCTTTTGAAACCAGTGATCCGGATTTTTTAAATCTTCAAAAGAATTTACGGAATACTCTTTTTCGAAGCATCACCAAAAACCGTTATACGGTTTATGTACATATGGTTCGAAGAAAACAGAATGTTTATCCCGAAGGCAATTTTCCGGAAGGTTTTGCAAAAGATCTCAATGAAGCTTGGAGAAAAAAGCATTCCGGCTTGGAACTTTACGTTAATGATTTCTATTTAAGTATTATCCAGAAGACGCGTGCTGAGGGGCTTGGCGGTCTCAAAGAAAAGCTGAAGTCTTTTTCAAGAAAGAATGTTCACATCATTGCTTAGTCGAAATCAAGTCATTATCCTAAACCGCTAAATCCCTCTTCTTCTCCAAAAATAAATGCTTCATCTCCTCATAATTCCTGGCCACTGGAAATTGTGGAAACTCTTTGATCACGTTTTCTGGAGGACAAAATAAAATCCCCGCATCGGCTTGTTTGAGCATCCCCGTATCGTTGTAGGAGTCCCCAGAAGCGATGACCTTAAAATTGAGATCTTGCAGGCCTTTGACGGCTTTTGTTTTTTGATCGGTGAGTCTCAATTTGTAATTCACTATTTTTTGCCGTTCATCGAGTTCTAAAGAATGACAAAACAGAGTGGGGAAACCCAGTTGTTTCATCAAAGGAAAAGCAAATTCGTAATAGGTGTCGGAGAGGATAATCACCTGAAATTCAGTTCGAAGCCAATTGAGAAAATCCGCTGCACCTTCGAGAGGGCTTAAAGATCCAATCACTTCCTGAATTTCTCTGAGCGTCAGTTTGTGCTCGTCCAAAAGCTTCAGACGTCTTTTCATCAACACATCATAGTCAGGCACGTCGCGAGTGGTGAGCGAAAGCTCGGGAATATTTGTTTTTTTGGAAAACTCGATCCAGATTTCGGGGATGAGTACTCCTTCGAGGTCGAGGCAGGCTAGCATGTGGACTCCTTTGTAATACCTCACCCCGGCCCTCTCCTAGTGTAGGAGAGGGTTAGGGTGAGGTAGAATCTTTATCTTTACTTTTCTTAAAAAATAAAGAAAAAAGCACCCCCTATGTCTAAAACCTTTGTCGTGCTTCCTACCTACAACGAAATTGAAAATCTTCAGAAGATCGTGGAAGCCATTTTTTATCATTTACCGCACACTCATTTACTCATCGTAGACGACAATTCGCCCGATGGCACAGGGAAAATTGCAGATCAACTTGCCAGCGAAAAACCCGAACAAATTTTTGTATTGCATCGCCTAAAAAAAGAAGGCCTGGGTCGAGCTTATTTGGCGGGCTTCAAACGTGTCTTGGAGCTGGGCGCTGAAATCATCATCCAGATGGATGCCGATTTTTCTCATCCACCTTCTCTCCTTCCGCTCATGATCAAAGAATTAGCCCAGGTCGATTTTGTATTGCCTTCTCGTTACATCAAAAATGGCGGGACCCAGAACTGGGGAGTTCTCCGTCAAATCATAAGCCGGGGTGGGAATCTTTATGCGCGACTGGTTTTAAAATCTCCCGTGCACGATTTAACCGGTGGCTTTAAGGCCTTTCGTCGACCCGTATTGGAATATTTGCTCAGTTGCCCCATCCAGGCCAATGGCTATTCTTTTCAAATTGAAATGACCACTCGCGCCCTTCAAAAGGGTTTTCATTTCAAGGAAATCCCCTTCATTTTTGTAGATCGTGAAGATGGAAAATCCAAAATGAGTAAGAAAATTGTCTTTGAAGCCCTCTTCAAAACTTACCGTCTGCGAAAAGAGCTTCTTCAAAAAAAAACACTAACACTCTCTAGTGTTCTATTGCAGGAAAATAAACGTTGAAAGAACACTTCACTGCCACTCTCGACCACATTTTTCAATTCTTTGCCTCCTACTTGGGAGGAGGCATGGGCGGCAGTGTACTCGTCTTGGTCTTTTTTTTGTGTCTTTGCTTTGTTCTATTTTCTCTTTTTCCCAAAAAAAGAAAAATTATTCTTTTCGCCCTCAGCCTTGCATTGGCCCTCCATGTGTTAGGACCTCAGGTTTTACTCTGTATCTTTTTGTATGTCTTATTTTGGTATTTCTTTCTCAGAAAGATGGATACCCTGCCCGAAAACAGGCGTGGTCTTTATTTAAAAATTATTCCGGCCTTAAGTTTTTCTCTTTATTTTTTATTGATGAATGCCAGCCATCTGGGGCTGCATCTTCCCAGAGATAGTGTTCAATCCTTGGGACTCTCTTACCTCATTTGGCGTATCCTGCATGTGAGTGTCGATTGGAAAAGAGGAAAAATCGAAAACAAAAAGCTGGGCAATTTTCTACTGTATGTCTTTTTCTTTCCCTCTCTCATGGGAGGCCCTATTGAACGCATCCAACGCTTTTATGCTTTTCCATTTTTTGAGGGAAAAAAATGGAGCATGAACTGGCAACGAAGTTATTTCCTGCGTTTTGGGATCGGTTTACTCAAAATTGTGATCAGCGTAAAACTGTTAAACCTGGATTATGCCAGCTATTGGAGTCACGCCTTAAGCTTGAATTATTGGCTGGTCGTGAAGATTTTTTATTTGAACGCCCTCACCTTCTATCTCGTCTCTTCAGGCGCCAATGACATCAATATCAGCATTTCAAGCACCATAGGGATGCCGCTTTGTGAAAATTACAACTACCCCTATTTTCAAAAAAATCTCGCCCACTTTTGGAGAAATTGGCACAGGTCTCTTTCTTCTATCTTGAGTGAATATGTGTACGAGCCCCTGGGGGGGAAAAATAAAAGACAATATTTAAACTACATTTTCACCTTTTTCTTTTGTGGGATGTGGCACGATACCACCACGGCCTTTGTGATTTGGGGCCTGGCTCATGGCTTGGGTTTATGCTTTTTAAGATTGTGGCAAAATTTCTGTGCTACTTATTTTAGTAGTCTTAAAAAAATCTTGAGTAAGTACCCCAAAACTCTCTATGCTGCTTCCTGTTTGATTACCTTTCACTTTGTAGCCTGGGCCTGGCTTCCTTTTCAGGGAGGTCATCCCCAGGGAACCATTTTGATGTTTAGAGTTTTAGGTCTAGAAAAAGTCGCCCTAGGGGTGGCAAAAATCGCGGGATATTATCCGTATTAGAATATCCCTCCCCTTAAGCTAAGGGGAGGTTAGGAGGGGTTATGGTCACTTTGCATCCAAGAGCCATAACGCCCCCTGACCCCCTCTTAGCTTAAGAGGGGGAATTATCAATGCAACTCCGACAAATACTCCAAGATAGCACGAGAACCCTCTCCTTCGAAATTTTTCCTCCCAAAACCGCAGAAGGAGAAAAAAACCTTTTTGTTCATTTGGAAAAATTGCAAAAATTTAATCCTACTTTTATTTCGGTCACCATGGGGGCTATGGGAAGTGAAACGGGAAAGACCTTTGATATTGTCGAAAGAATTAATAAGAATTTAGGCACTCATGGCGTGGCCCATCTTACCTGCGTGAGTAGTGCAAAAGATGAAATTTTAAAATCTTTAGAAGACCTGCAAAGGCGCAACATTCGGAATATCCTTTGTTTGCGGGGTGATCCCGTTCAAGGCAGCAAAACATTCATCGCACCGAAAAACGGCTTTCATCATGCCAGTGAACTCGTTGCCTTTGTGCGTGAACAAACCAAAGATTATTTCAGTATTGGGGTTGCCGGATACCCTGAAAAACATATCGAAGCTTGTAGCTTAGAAGAAGATTTGGACCATCTGAGAAGCAAGGTCAACGCGGGTGCAGATTTCATCATCACTCAATTATTTTTTGATAATGCGGATTACTTTCAATTCGCCCGCCTCTGCCGAAGCAAGCAAATCACTTGTCGTATCCTTCCCGGACTCATGCCCGTCACCAATTACACCCAAATTCAAAAATTTACCGGAATGTGTGGCGCAAAAATTCCTAAATCCACAAAAAAAGATCTGGAAGAAATTCAATCTAACCCCCAAGCCGTGAAGAGTTATGGCATTCAACATGCTACGAACCAGGCTCTAGAGCTGATGGGCCAAAGCGCACCGGGACTTCATTTTTACATTTTGAATCAGAGTGAATCGGTGGAGAAGATTTGTGAAAGGGTTTGGTATTGATTACCAGTTGGATTTGGTTTTACGATTTGAGGCGCTCGAATTGCAAAAAATAATCACTCCACATTCTGTACCTGCTCCCGCATTTTCTCGAGTTCATGCTTGGAAGCGACAATCCACCTGGAAATCTCGCTATCTTGGGCTTTGGAACCCAGGGTATTCAACTCCCGATGTATTTCCTGGAGAATAAAATCCAGCTTTCGACCGATGGCATCTTTTTCTTTAAAAACTTCCCTAAAATGGGAAATATGACTTTTTAAACGTTGGATCTCCTCTGAGGTATCGCTACGATCTACAAAATAAGCCACTTCCTGGGCAAGGCGTGACTCCTCAACGGAATTCTTCAGCATCTTCTCAATCCGCTCCTGAAGACGCGTCTTGTACAAGGAAATCACCCCCGGAATTTGTTTCTCAACTGCAAGGATATTTTTTTCGATAAAGTCCAATCGATTAAAAAAATCTTTTTTAATTCCTTCCCCTTCTTTTTCACGCAGTTTTTTTACTTTTTGGAATACCTTTTCCAAATTCTTTTTCAACTCCGGAAGCAAGAGGGAAATTTCAGTTTCCGGCTCTTCTTCAACACTCACCACCCCGGGGAAGGAAAAAAATCTTTCCGCAGGAACCTCCTTGGACAAACCATACTTTTTTGAGAGCTGCTGAATCATCTTCAAATAGCGCTGCAGCTGATCTTCGTCGACAATAATTTTTTTAACCGAACTGGCATTTTGTTCTCGGATAAAAATATCAATTCGACCCCGTTCAAAATTCTTCTTTGAGAAATCCTGAAGTTCAAGTTCCAAGATAGAATAACGAGGCGGAATGCGGAGATTCACCTCACAAAAACGATGGTTGACTGTCTTGACTTCCAAATGGATTTTTTTCTTCTTCCATTCGAAGTCTCCTGTCCCATAACCGGTCATACTGCGCATAGATTAGCGTACCTTCTTTAAACTAAAACAGATCTTAGTCGACCCCACATCCACCACATCCCCTTCTTGCAGACTCTTGGATTCTACTTCTTGACCGTTCACATAAGTTCCATTTCTAGAGACCAAATCCAGAACTCCCGCACCCGATTCGTCATTAAATAGCATGGCGTGTAGACGAGAAATGGCAGGATCATTCAGCACCAAATCGGCATCCCGTTTAAAGGACCCCAAACCTTCTGATTTCGATTCTACAGATTTTGAGGAAGCCGCTGGAGATGCCGCAATTTTAGTCCTTTTTTTGGCCAGATAATTCAAAACCAGCTTTTTGGTAAAGTCGTCCAAAGGGACAGTAGGCTCAGTAGAAAAAATTTGAGTACTATTTAAATCATCAATGCTACGCCCTATGGCTTTGCAATGCCCAGCTTGCAGTTGAACCACTTCGCCCTGGTTTGGTCCTTCTTCAATGTAAAAATAAGCCAGAGGAGATTTAGCTTTGTCTGCATTACGACAAGGCACTCCTTGCCTCATTTCAAGAGCTTCCTCTTCCACAAGCTGAAGCTTTCCATTTTCTACGGGATAAAAAAGTGAGCAAGGCGCACAAACCACACCTTCTTCTTTAGCCTCAAAGGAAAGCCTTCCTTGGCATTTAGGACATGCCAAAATTTCAAGAAGGGTATTCGAAACATTCATCTATTTCCCCTTGGGTTTGGAATTGAACGCGGCGATAACCTGAGGGGTTAAATCGGTTGCATTGGGTGCATACAAGACGCTCTCCTGGGCCTTTTCAAAAATGAGGGTGAATTTATCTTTGGCCCCAACTTCTTGCACCACTTGCTTCAGGCGATTGATAATGTCTCCCGTATATTGGGCTTCCTTTTGCTGAAGCTCACCCCGAAATTCGGCTAATTTTTTCTGAAGCTCCACAAATTTATCTCGATATTCATTTTCTTTTTGTTTCATGGCATCCTGACTCAAAGCCACTTTTTGCTTATCGAGATTGTCTTTCATGTTTTTGAGGTCATTTTGAAGGGCATCCAGTGACTTCTGTTTTTGATCAAACTCGCCCTTCAAGCGGGCCTTCGCGGACTTTCCCTCTTCCACTTCATTGAGTGCCTTCTGGATATCCACCAAGCCAATCTTTTCTTGGGCTTTGAGCGAAGCCCCAAAGCTTAGAGTTAGAACCATCACCGAAGCTATAAAAAGCTTTTTCATACTCATCTCCTTATAATATTATTTTCACCTAAGTTTACGCATTAAACAAAACCAATTTGATAAAACAAGTTAAAAGAAAAATTAAAAAAAAGTTCCGATCGTAAAATTAAAGACCTTACTTTTTTCGTTCTCTTTGCGGTTAAAAGGGAAACCCCATTCGAAGCGCAGAGGACCAAAAGGTGAAATCCAACGGAACCCTACTCCCCAATCGGTACGCAAGTTTTTCAAGCTGTAATTTTCATTTTCCGCAAAGGTATTCCCCGCATCGAGAAAGACGACACCCTTAAACCCTGCGCCATCGTAAATGGGAAACTCGTATTCCAGATTAAAGAGCAATGATTTATTTCCCCCATACACAAAAGTTTCATCCCCTCCAGTCGGAGAAAGGGGAATCATCAAACTGGGACCGACAGAACGGGGATCAAAACCCCGAAGCGAGTTGATCCCCCCTGTAAAATAGCGCTCAAACAAGGGGACAGGCTTATCATCCAGCGATTTAATATACCCGATGCGTGCATTCGCCTTCAAAACTGTCTTCTTGGGAAACGCCGGCAAGAACCAGCGAGAATTCGCATCCACCCTCAGGAATTTGTTATCGCCGCCTACTCCAGCATATTCGAGGGTCAGCAAATTGTAAGATCCTTTGGTGGCTGTGATACGGTTGTTTCGCGTATCACGATCTAAACTAAATAACAAACTGGAGGTAAGACCCGAGGCATTTTGACGAAAGAAATCGGGCACAATGGCCGAAAAATTATTAACACTTACTTCTTCAATTTTATAACCCAACGACACCGATGAATTGTCAAAAAGGTGATGCCCCAAGCGAAGCTCTCCTCCATAAGAATCCCGGTCAAAATCGGTGTAACGCACAAGCATTTTAGAGGCACTGCTGCTCAACATCCAGCGGGTGTCTAAAAAATAGGGATCCAACATCTGCACGGTAAACAACTGGCGAAGTTTTGAAAATTCGGCATTCACCGCACCGCTGATTCCAAAACCCATAAAATTCTGTTTGGAGATGGAGCCTGTGAGCATAAAACTCTCCGCAGAACTATAGCCCGCGCCAATGGAAAAAGTTCCGGTGGGTTTTTCTTTCACATTGATATTCAGATTAAGTTTGTCTTCACCAGAACCTTTGGGAGTAGAAAAATCGACGGTTTCAAAATATCCGAGGGCTTCCAGGCGTTTTTTGGATTCCTTCACAAGCGATTCATTGTAAAGACTATTTTCTGTCACCTTAAGTTCGCGGCGGATGACCTTGTCACGAGTAATGGTATTGCCGGTAATATTGACCCTCTCAACGCTCAGTTTTTCACCCTTATCAACATCCAACTCCAAATCCACTTCTTTGCTTTCCTCAATGGGCAGCGGCTTGGGACGGATATTGGCGAAGGCATAGCCCTGGTTGCCGTAGAGCTCGGTGAGTTTTTGTAAATCGTCTTCAATCACCTTTTGGCAATAATAAGTCCCCTTCACTTTATCAAATTTTCCGAGAAGTTCATCGGGGGTAGTCAAGACATCTCCCTGCAGTTTGATATCCCTTACCCTATAGCGATTTCCTTCGGTAATATTGAAATGCAATTCGATTCCACCTTTTTTCCCGCCCAAGGGAATAATTTCGGGTTTTTCCACCTGAACCTTCAAATAACCGGTATTCAGGTATTGATAGGCGAGAAAGGCAACATCGCGCTCCACCATTTCTTCCTTGTATTTTCCGGAACCACTCAAGAAGGAAAGGATGCCTTTCTTCTTGGTTTTCATCAACGACCTCAACTTGCGTTCTGAAAAAACGGAGTTTCCACTAAAGCTAATTTTTTTCACCTTCATCTTTTTATTTTCAGAAAGCCTAAAGTGAAGTTCTACCTCGTTCTTCTGGCTGGTGTCTGGCTTTATTTCGGCTTCAATGAGAGCAAAGCCCATTCCTTCTTTGGTATAGAGTTCTTTAATTTTCTCTTTGGTCTCGCCTACCTTTTTTTCGTTGAGAGGCTGAAGGGATTTTTGCGTCACCACCTCCAAGATCTTGGTGGATGAAAGGTCTTTATTTCCTTCGAAGGTGATTTTTGAAACGAGGGGATTTTCTTTGACGCGGTAAATAATTTTTACACCACCAGAGACTTCTTTCTTCTCCACCTCCGCCTCAGAAAACACGCCCATGCCGTAAATCTTCTTCAAATCTTCATGAGCGCGATCTTCGGAAAAAGCCTGCCCCTTCTGGATGCGAAGTTGTTTGAGAATGGAGGCGGACTCCACTTTTGAATTCCCTTCCAAATCAAGTTCCACAACAGTCTGGGCGGCCCAGAGCTTTCCACCTTGGGAAAGCACCCAAATCAAGGAAATCATAAGCCAGAATTTTTTACTTTGAATAAACATGTCCATCCTGAATCGTTAAGCGGCGACCCATACGCTCTGCAAGCAAAGGGTTGTGCGTCACCACAATTAAAGCCGAGTGTTGCTCCTCATTCATTTTTAGCAGTAGATCAAACACTATTTTAGAATTTTCGCTATCTAGATTACCCGTGGGTTCATCGGCAAGAATTAACTTGGGATGATGGATTAAGGCACGTGCAATGGCAACGCGCTGCTGCTCTCCACCAGAAAGTTCATCGGGATAATGATTGAAGCGCTGTTCTAATCCTACTTTCTGTAAAATATCCTTCGCTTGCTCAGTCGCTTCATCGTTTGATTTTCCAGCGATTTGAAGAGGTATTCTCACATTTTCCAAGGCCGTGAACAAGGGCAGCAAATGGTGAGACTGAAACACAAAACCCAGGTTTCGATTTCGAAACTGAGCCCGTTCTTTGTCACACATCAAGGATAAATTTTGGCCCTCGAAAAAAACCTCGCCTTCACTGGGTTTTTCAAGACCGCCTAGTAGGTGCAGCAAGGTGGTTTTCCCAGAACCGGAAGCCCCCCACAACACCAACTCTTCACCCAGATTCAATTCAAGATTCACATCCGTCAAAATGTGGAGTTGGCGTCCTTCTTTTTGAAAAAATTTGGAGATTTTTTTTGCTTCTAGTAACGCAGGCACAAGACCTCACTTCCGAAATAAAACTTCTTGGGTATTTGTTCTTAAACTCGCAGCCAAACTCATGATCAAACTTAAAGCCAAGGCATACAGCAATACGGCCAAGGCATAAGTGGGCTTAAATTCCAAGGGAAGTTCCGAAATCAGATAAACTTCCTGGGCCAGGCGAATCCAGTGAAAATGATTGAGCGCAAAGGCCAAGGTGGCACTCAAGAGCAGACCGAAAGAGACTCCGGTGAGTGAGAGAAAAAAACATTGAGCCACCACCAAGAACTTCAGACGCAGAGCACTCAAGCCCAAGACACTCAAGGTCGCAAAATCATGCTTTTGTTCGCTGAAAAGCACCGCCACCAAACCCACCAAATTGAAACTCGCAATCAGCACAATCAGTCCCATCATTAAAAAAAACATCCCTTTTTCAGTTTTAAGGGAATCAAAAATATCGGCGTTCAATACATCCCAGGAAACTGCTTCATAGCCAAGACCCAGCTTTTCTTTCAGCTGGATAGCCAAACTTTTAGCTTGTTTGAAATCGTTCAATTGCATTTCAAAACCGCTCACCAAACCCGCCAGACCATAGAATTGTTGCGCATTCGCCAGCGATAAAAAAACAAAATGGGAGTCAAATTCATAAAGGCCAGAACTAAAAGTTCCGATGACTTTAAAGCGTTCGAAATTTTTACTCGAGGAGATATTTTCCAAATCGGCCTTGGGAGAGAGCAAAGAAATAACAGGATCTTGAGGATTGATTTTTAACTCTTCAAATAAGGCCTTTCCTAAAAGCACGGGGACAATCCTTTCATTTTTTTCCAACTCGCTTACGCTCATTGCATTAGGCAATAAAGAAATTTGAAGAGAATAAACTCCGCTCAGCGATTGAATTGGAGTGCCCTTGATCGCCACTCCTTTAATTTTGGAATGATAAGCCAACAAGGCCTCTCGATAAATGAAAGGAGCAATGGATTTTATTTGGGATGCCTCTTTTAATTTCTCGAGGTCTTTAAAGACTACCCCATTTTCGGAGAGCTCCGAATCTTTCATTAAAACCAGATGTGCATTAAAGGCTAAAATCGATTGCTGAAATACCTTTTCAAATCCACTCAAAATCGACACCGCCGTACTTTGAGCAAGCACGCCTAAGACCAGACCCAAAATTACAATCCAGGCAAGTGAGCCGATGAGGGCCTTGCGCTTGGAGAAGAGGGGTCTGAAGATGAGTTGGAGGGTGAGGGGCATAGGTAATTTTTGAATTCAATCCTGCTCTTTCAACAAAACCGCCTCCTTCATCCCTCTTATTTTCCGAGCCGGAAACCAGGAGGAAAAAAAAGCCAGGCCAATAGCCAAGACCCAAACTAGCAACATAAAAAAAGGATCTAATTGCAGAGGTAAACTTTCAAGATAATAAGCAGCCGGCAAAGGAAAGGGATGTTTGGTTAAATAAAATTGGGCCGCAAGCGACAGCAACAAACCCAAAGCCCCTCCGAAAAAACCTACTACCAAACCCATCTGCCCAAACAACCATTCCACTTGTCTTTGTCTCAAACCCAAAACTTTTAAGAGCGCAATCTCACGGGCTCGCTGGGCGGAGAGCATGAGAGTGAGCGTCAATAAATTAAAGCTCGCAATAACGATCATGAGCACAAGCACCGCAAACATTACTTTACGCTCAAGCTTCAAGGCAGAAAAAAGTCTGGCGTTTTTATTTGCCCAGGTTTCTGCAACATAGTTGCCTTGCAATTGAGCGTTAAGACTTTGAGCCAATGCCTCCGACTGCCAGAAATCTTCAAGTTCCAAGGCCCACTGATAGGGAACCTCAGCGGAGGGGACTAAACGTCTGCCTTGATCTAAGGCGACCAGGGCATATTTTTGATCGTAATCGAGATAGCCGGTCTTAAAAGTTCCGATCACCCGAAAACGTCGGGTCTTGGGACGCATCTCACCGCTGGGATCCACTTCTCCAAAGGGATAAATCAGTTCCAGTTCTTCATTCAATTCAGGAAGCACATTGAGGCGACGAGCGAGTTCTGAACCTATTACAATACCAGGATAATTTTCATCCGAAGGAGAAAAATCTTTTTGAGAGGCCTCATGGCTATACTCCACATGGATCTTCTCCTCGATATGCTCCGCCCCCACCGCCTTGAGTTTGATCCCTTGCGAAGCATTGTCGGCCGTTCTTAAAATCACTTCAGTTTCAAAAAAGGGATATATTTTTTTTATGTTTTTATCTGGAGAAATCGAAGGAGCTTTCAGAGAAGAATAAAGCGAAGGATTTTGAGGGTTGAGAATAAGAGGATGCGACAATCTCAAAATCTTGCCTTGCAAATCCTGCCCAAAGCCCCCCATCACCGATTGGACGAATACCAGCGCAAACACCCCCAAGGCCACGGATAAAAATGAAACTGTGGCCAATAAATTAAGACGAAAGCCCTTATGAGTTCCACTGAGGTAGCGAGTGGCGATTTGAGTGAGGAGGGACATATAGAAAGTCCCCTCTCCCTTGAGGGAGAGGGAGAGGGTTAGGGTGAGGGTGAAAAATCAAATTACTTCTCTGCCCTCAATTGTGGAAACAAAATCACATCCCGAATGGAAGGCTGATTCGTCAGCAACATCACCAAGCGATCAATGCCGATTCCCTGCCCTGCCGTAGGAGGCATGCCGTATTCGAGGGCTCGAATAAAATCTTCATCCAAAAACATGGCCTCATCATCCCCCTTATCGCGACATTCCACCTGTTTCGTGAAACGTTCTTTTTGATCGATGGGATCATTGAGCTCCGAAAAAGCATTGGCTAATTCTCGACCATAAATAAAGAGTTCAAAGCGATCGACAAAATTGGGCTCTTGATCATTTCTGCGCGAGAGCGGGGAAATGGCCGTGGGATAATGCGTAATAAAAGTGGGTTGAATCAACTTGGGTTGAACCAGTTTGTCAAAAATTTCGGTGAGTATGGCCAGGTGCTGCTCGTCTTCGTATTTCAATTTAATTTGCAACTGATTCGCCAAGACCAGAGCGGCTTCGCGAGACGCAATCACCTCGTCCGACACCCCTCCAATTTCTTTTAAGGAATCCAAAAATTTAACCTTTCGAAAAGGTTTTTTGAAAGAAATAGGGGTTCCCTGATAATCAAACTCTTCTTTGCCCAGAACCTCCAAAACGACTCCGTTTAATAACTCCTCGCTGAGCTCCATCAAATCGTTATAGGTGGCATAGGCCTGATAAAATTCAATCATGGTAAATTCAGGATTATGCTGAATAGAAATGCCTTCGTTTCTGAAATTTCGATTGATTTCAAAAACTCTTTCAAGCCCACCGACCACTAATCTTTTGAGATAAAGCTCAGGCGCAATACGCAGATACAATTGAACATCCAAGGTATTATGGTGCGTCACAAAAGGACGTGCCGCGGCGCCGCCCGGGATGGGATGCATCATGGGCGTTTCGACTTCCAGAAACTCACGTTTTACAAAAAACTGGCGGATAAATTGAATGATCTTGGAGCGGGTCACAAAGGTGTTTTTGACTTCTTCATTCACCATCAAATCCACATAGCGCTGACGATAGCGGGTTTCGACGTCGGTCAGACCATGCCATTTTTCGGGGAGGGCCCGCAGGGATTTTACCGTCAGACGAAACTGATGGGCCTTCAGCGTCAGTTCATTGGTTTTGGTGCGAAACAAATGCCCCGATACAAAAATAAAATCCCCAATGTCCAAGGTCTTAAAAAGCTCAAACTCCGCATCACTCACCGTGCCTTTTTGTATGAAGATCTGAAAACGTCCGCTACGGTCTTGCAGTTGAATGAAGGCGGCTTTTCCAAAGGAGCGCAGCGCCATTACCCGACCTGCGAGCGAAAAAGTCTCCGATATTTTTTCCAGTTCTTCCACAGTTTTAGGATCGTATTCAGTAAGAAGATCTTTCGCCAGATGTTTGGGACTCACATCATTGGGATACGGAGAAATGCCCTTCTGGCGCATGTCTTCGGCTTTTTGGATGCGTTGGTCACGGTAGATATTAGTTTCTTCGGACATAGAATCCTCTTTAAAATTTCTATTTTTCTAAAGCATCGAGTCGGTTCTGGGCAATCTCAATCGCTTTGTGTAGTTTGTCTAACAATAATTCTTTAGGAGGCAACTCGGTGAGATAATCTGCTACTTTAATATTACTTTTGTGTAAACTCAGCAACTCAACATGTTCTGGATTTTTTCCCGCACACAAAATCAAGCCGATGGGTGAATTTTCGCCATCTACACTTTCATACTTTTCAAGCCATGCCAGATAAAGCTCCATTTGCCCTTTATAGGCGGCATCAAATTCGGTAATTTTTAAATCAATAGCAACAAGCGATTTGAGTCGACGGTGATAAAAAAGTAGATCAATGTAATAATCCCTATTATCGACAGTGATACGTTTTTGGCGGGCTAAAAAAGCAAAATCGGATCCAAGTTCTATAATAAAACGCTGTAACTCCGTTACAATGGCAGATTCTAAATCTTTTTCGGAGTAAGTATCTTTGAGGCCGAGAAAGTCGAGAAAATAAGGATCTCTAAAAACAAGCTCTGGTGTAATTTTTCCAGTATTCTCAAGTTGCTGGAGCTCATTTTTAATTGTTTCTTCTGGTTTTTTACTAATAACAGTGCGCTCATAGAGCATTGAGTTTATGCGTTCCCGAAAGGTGCGCACACTCCATTTTTCCAACTTGCAAATCTCGATATAAAAGGCTCGTTTGAGGGGGTCTTCTATGAAAAAAAGAATCCTAAGGTGAGACCAACTCAATTGTCTACACAGTGTGTATACAATCTCTTGATCAGGAATAACCTCGGCAAAACGGAGACAATGTCTCAATTGTTTCTCACCCCATCCGCTACCATACTCCTCCTCTAATTGTCGTGCCAGTGATACGACAATCTGTTTACCATATTCAGCCCGTTTATCTTGTAAGACCTCTTGATTGATCCGTTTACCTATCCGCCAGTAAAGCATGCTCATAGCAGCGTTTACCGTCACAGCTACCTGCTGACGACCTTCTTCAATCAATGATTTTATTTCATGAAAAAGTTTTTTATCAACCGGTAATTTTTTACTCATCACAGAACTTTCTTGGATACGTAATCACCAATCTATCCTCTGTTTTGCCGTATTCGGAATCATCGACCCCACAAACTTAAACAAGGCAGAATGTTTATTTTCTTTGAATTCTCTTTGAGCCACCTTGGCCGTCACCTTCCCTTGATCGGTGCCGGCAATGAATTCCACTTTTTGTAACTCCACATAATTCAGGTCAATGTCAAACAATCCGCGAGAGCCAAAATTTCCGTAAATTTCTACCTGATCAAAATTTTCCACCACTAAATTATTATTGAGACGACTGTTTCGTACGCGAAATGAAAAACCCGGATAAAACACCAGCTCCTTGGCCACCTGACACAGGCCTTGATCCCAACTGGCAAAGCCCCTGCCCTGATTGAGCGGAAATCGCACCTCGCTATTTCCAAATTGCACTTTAAAAAGTGGGCTACGATTGGGGTCGTCTTGTCGAAGAGTCACAGAAGTGATTTTTTTAGGAAAGCTGGGCTCTGTAAATACTTTGGCAGTCAGCAACACTTCGGTGATGATGGGCGGCTGAACTTCCAAAGGTAAATAAGAAGCCGGAATCTGTTTTTGTATCAAAAACAAAAGCTGAAAAAATTGTTCCAATTTGGTCTTTTGAGGTTTGGATTCAAAAATATTTTCTAATTCTTTTTTATTCTCATCCTTCGTCGTCCACAGCACGCGACCCTGGGTGTCTTTGAGTTGCTCCAATTGTTTGAGCAGGCTGCTTTGGTCTATTTTGAGTATGGGGGGTGGCGGTTCATTTTCACCCGGACAGCGGGCGTCGTTTGCCAAAACGGATGATATTGAAAAGAAGAGGATCAATAAAATAAAAAAATATTTTGCTAAAAATTTCATACTCTCCCCAACCTTCTCTTCACAATCCCCTTAAACACTTCAAATTCTTCTATCTTCAACAAATAAGCCGCGACGGCATAAGTAAAGGTGCCCAAACCCATCAACAAAATGAGTGAAAGCAGCTTCGAAAATTTGTTCTTAAAGATAAGTCCCCAAGTAAAATATTCAACACTTATTAAAACCAGGGCCATCACTAAAGCCGCACAAATGATTTTTAAAATAGTGGGCCAGGCCTGCGCAAAACCCAGGCGCCCATTCTTTTTTTGAAAATCATAAATGTGTGCAAAAAAATTAAAAACAGAACCTGAGGACACCCCCAAGGCTAAACCCACATGTCCAAAAAAGTTCACCAGTAAGGCCCCCACCCCAATGTTGACGAGCACCGCCCAATTGGCGGCCCTCACCGGACTTTTAGAATCTTGCAGGGCATAAAAAGCGGAGGCGGTAATGCGCGTGCCCGAAACAAAAGGCAGGCCGATCGCAAAGCCCATGAGGGCATGGGCCGTTTGACGTGTAGAATCGGCATTAAAATGACCATGTTGAAACAAGACTGAAATAATCAAATTGGACAAACAGAGGAGTCCCAGCATCGCTGGAATATTGATGAAATAGATCATGCGCAGGCCGGAGAGAAAAGTTGACTTGAACTGTTCCGGATTTTTATCTGCGGCGTGTTCGGAGAGCTGAGGCAAAATCACGGTAGCAAAAGAGATGGCAAAAACGCCCAAAGGGAATTCCATCACACGATCGGCGTACCACAAATAACTCACCGCTCCGGTTCCCAAAAAAGAGGCCATAAAAGTAATGGCTAAAATATTCAGCTGATAAACGGCCGAGCCATAAATGGCCGGAAGCATGAGCTTGAAGATTCGTCTGACGTAATCGTTACCAGGGTTCCAGGCCACACGCGGTAAAAAGCCCAAACGGTAAAGCGTGGGCACCTGAACGGCAATTTGTAAAACACCACCGAGGAGGACTCCAATCGCCAAAGAGATAGAAGGGTGAGCGACTACTTTTCCCAACACAAGGGCCGCCAGGATAATTCCCAGATTCATGAAAATGGGAGCAGCCGCAGGCGCCCCGAAACGCTTGAGGGAATTGAGGATGCCCATCGCCAGTGCACCGATGCTCACCAGAAAAATATAAGGAAAGGTGATGCGAGTGAGTAAAACCGTCAGATGAAATTTATCGGGATCACTGCGAAATCCCATGGCCGTAAAACTGACAAAACTGGAGGCAAACACCACACCCAGCACGGTAATCCCCAAAAGTAGGCAGGACAAAAGCGTGAAGGTATAACTGGCCACCTTTTTGGCTTCTTCAGGATCTTTGCGAAGGGCCTCGGTAAAAATTGGCACGAAGGAAATCGTCAGATTTCCTTCGGCCAGTAAACGGCGTAGTAAATTGGGAATACGAAAGGCTACGTAGAAGGCATCCGCGGCCTCTTTGGTACCCAGCAGGTAGGCAATAAAACTATCTCGCGCCAGACCAAAAAAACGCGAAATAAAAGTCAGAAAACCCACCAGACCCGCGCGAGAAGAGACTTGGGAGATGTCGGATTTATTGCCCGAAGGAGCATTCGTATCATTAGAAGAATTCATGCCGCAAGCGGCATACTCGGAAATAATAATACGGACAAATTATTTCTTAATAAAATGGATTTTAACGTCCATTTATTATCGTTAATAAAGATCTATTAACACATACATAACCTGGATCTTGAATAGGAGTCCTTACGACAGGCTGTCTTCTATCATCCCGACTTTGACACCAGAAAATAAAAAGGTTTTATATTTCAAGTTGTTGTAGGCGAAGGGTTTCCTTGTGCCACTACATTTTTGATTTTTTAGATAAACTGAGGAGTTTGGGAGGGACTTTAAGTC
>JADFYH010000035.1 GCA_015233135.1 Deltaproteobacteria bacterium | reverse complement strand
TCTTTTTATCTCTAAGCAAAATTAAACTTTCCTTACTTTTTGCTCTTTTTTACCCCCAGTAATTAAATGCATCCTCTCTTAAAAAACAGCGCAACTTTTTCTGCTTAGATCCGATAAGACAGCATCTTATGGGTCACACCACTGTCCAACAAAATCGATTTTCGGAGGGGACCTCTTTTCAGAGTGAAACTGGGGGGTCTTTTAGCGAATTAGGTGTTCAAGTTCGAGAACTCAGCAACCAGGTGGCACTTTCTTTGAGCAGCAATTTTGCTCAAAGACCCTTGGTATCAACTACCCTCATGGGCTTGATGGCTGGGGTACTCACAGGTGCACCTTCGGTGTTTCATTCTCGTCCGCTCAACTCCGATTTGATGCATAGCCTGGTTCAGGAACTGGCCCGATTAGTGCCTTTGTGTTTTGAGCAATGTCGTCAAAATACGGAATTGCGCTTTTCGGTGGTTTTATTTCAGGCACTTGAAAGTACTTCACACCCTCTCTCATCGAGGGAGAGGGAAATCTCTCAGTTGTTACAACTCTATTTGAGGAGTCCTTCAGGGAGAGCCCTGTTAGCCCTGTGTGAACAGGCCCTGCAACAAAATTGGACGGATCAACAGCTCAATGCTGCCTTTGTGCGATCACAGTATCAAGGCTTCGATGTTCACAACCTCACTCAAACTCTAGTTACCGGATTATCTTATGTCCTGGGAGATCATTCAGTTTCCAATCGCAACATTTTAAGCTCTTCTTATCACCGCTTTTTAGGGACGGAAGAAGACACAGGCGCCAACTTTGCCCGCGTGATCTTGAGCGCTTATCGACCCAATGAGCTTTCCTCCGACTTGAGATCTTACGTAGAAAGACAGGGAGTAATATCGGGAATCGCGCAGACTGCCAGTTTCAGTGGGATTGCGTCCAGTTGGAGCGGGCATTTGCTGAGTACGGCGCTCATTGCCTTGATTTCTCGAGGTCCCGGATCGCTCACAATGAAGATCGGCTCGGCGATGCTCTGTGGGGCGGCGAGCAGTCTGGGTCAGGTGGGCTTTCAGTTTTATTGGGCGACGCGAAACCTGAGTTCGCAAGACCGAATGACTTATCTGCGAGGGATGGATTGGGATCTCAAAAGCGCCCTGGTGACGGGCATGTTCTGCGGGGTATCGGAACTTTTTGGGGCCGAGCTGTTGGGGAGCAGCACAAACTTTATCAGCCAGGCGCTGCGGACCTTTGCGAACTTTGCGATCTTCAACGTGGGAGGTGAGATGGCCTCGGATGCGGTGATGAATCGGATAGGCCTGGCGGCAGGCTATGTAAACCCCAACCAGGGGGATGTGTTAGGTCCGCAGAGTTTCATCGGCCAATGGGTGCTGGGAGCGGGTCAGGAGCTGATAGGGGACCACACGGCGGAGGCGCCTGGTCATTTGATTCACCTGTCGATGACGGGAGTCCATTTGGGTTTAACGGCTCTGGCAGTGCGGAGTGCTGCGCCCTTGCAAACTGCAGATTCCACGTTATCGAATACCCATGTAGGGGCAATTCATGAATTGCCCCTACTCGGAGAAATCAATTCTTCAATGCGGGCTTTGTTTTCTCGTTTGCTCCTCGCCGCCATCCCCACTCCAGCCCTAGGCTTGGCCGGATTATCTCTGACCCTTTCCCAATTCTTAAACCCAGAAACCGCGCATGCGATTAGTCAGACTGCTTCTGCAGCTGCCTCCACTGGGCAAAGCCTGGGGGGGCTGGCGCTTCTGGGTGCAATTTTTGTTGCTATGGGAGCGATGGTCAAGGGGGCCAATCCTAAATCTAGAAGAAATGTTAAATGTTCTGCACAATTCGTCAGCGAGATCAACGACAGAAATTTAGATGCAAGATTGCGCTTACAGGCCTTGGAAACCATTTGCCGCTATTTAGAGGGGGAAACTTTGCCCGGGGATAATTTAGAGAAAATGTCTAATCGCGAGGCCTGGACCCTGAGAGTAGACGATAATTACCGTCTTTTAATTGTGCGGGATAAGGAAGGTAATTCCATTTTCATCGACATCGATAATCATAAAGCAATAGATCGTAGAGTTCAGAGAAATGAATTGGGTTATGGAAAATTAGCCGACGAAGCAGTTCTTCAGGGCTTCTTGGATGAATTAAATGCCGTTAAAGAGAGAGAGGCTGCAGCGCAAAGGATTTCCTTCCCTCCTGATTTGGGGAGCGTGGCCCTTCCCCCAGCTTTTGAAGCTTCTGCTGGAGGATCGGACACCGCTGCTCCTGTCCTCGATACGGGGGCATCAGTAGTATTAGAAGGGGAGCAGGCATTATTGCCTTCAGTTCCGGCACCAGACCCTGTAGCAGCCGAAGTAATATCAAAAGAAGATCCTTTGGATGAAACCGCCCTGATCACTGAACTCAATTCCTATTGGGAGTTGGAGTTGCTGCGGGCGGAAGCCGCAGAGAGGATTGAAAAAGATTTTGCTGCCCTGGCGACAAACCCTATCGCTCTCAAACTTGTCAGCCTTGAGCTCTTGCTGCGCGGGTACAAAATCCAAGAAGTCGGAAAAGAAGTTTGTGAAGAGATTGCAGTCTATGTCCATTGCCTGGAGTCCCATAATGTTTGGGGCCACGCAAATCATGTTCTAAATCTCTATAGGAATATCCGAGAATCTTTAGTCAAAAAAATTCCCGTTTCACAAAAATTGCGCAGCCTTCCCGAGCTTCATACGACAGAAGAAGGTAATGCTTTGCCAAGTATCGAAGTGGCTAGGGAAAGGGCTTTGGCGCTTTTGAATAGTGCGCGGGAGCGAGGGGTCATTTCTAGCGAACCGGCCTATGCCGAGATTGTAAGGCAGGCAGCAAAAAAAGGGTCGCCTTGGCAGGTCGTGTTGGAACAAGCCGAAGCGCTTTATCTTCGGAACCGGGATCAAATTCTGAAATCAGCAAAGTCCTTGGAGTCTTTGGAGATTGCAATACCCGAAGTGGACAGAGCAGAGATATTGAAGCAAGAGAAGGCAGACCTGTTGCGAGATTATATAGAGCTGGAACTTATCGCCGCCCCCGATTTGTTGCCTGCCAGGGCTAATAGTATCCTTAATGAACAAGTGAGGGCCTTATGCCCTTTGGATAAACCTCATTTGAAAGAACGTTTAGAATCTTTTTGGAAACATCCTTCCCTTTACTTTCTGCTCAAGCTCTTGGTGGTTTTACAAACTTCTTCTCTGCAAGAAGTCGAGAAAACCAGTCCCAAACTCAGAAAGCTTAGTCAAGAACTGACGTTAGTGACTCGGGAGCTGAGTTTAAGGGCCATGGCGGGGCAGAATCTTCAGGTCCTGGTAAATGAGGCTTGTAAAAGGACTAGGGTTCTTTATGAAAACGCCAGAGCGGAAATCTTGAATGTTTTACTTTCTTCGACCACGACGGCAGAGCAAATATGTGAAGCCTGTACTGAACTTTCTCCGGTTGTGATACAAAATCCGTGGCCTTATCTGGTTACACCAACGCCGCCAACCTCGCCTCAATATTTGCGCTTTCCTGAATGGAAGTTCGTCGCCCAGATTCATCGTCTTTATCAGGCTCGAGCTACAGTAGAGGAATTAGCGGCCTTTGAAGCAAGACTTTTTAGCTTTGTAACCAGGGGGTTCAAAGAGGGCATAACTTATTCAGCTTTAAGAGATTTGTTGGAAGCAGATTGCAGGTATTTAGCACTTAGGTATCTGAAAGATAGGGCAGATTTTTTGAAAAGAGAGGTCCATGTTGTAGAAGCTCCCGAAATAGAAGTGGGCGATGAAGAGTTGAATGCTGCATTTTTCGAATTTCTGGAAATTGAACCTTGCCAGAGAAACGCTCATACGGAGCTCGAACTGTTAAGAGGTCTTCGAAGATTTCAGGACAGGTTACATGCAACAGAGGCCATTCTTTTTTATGGGGGAAATAGGGCTCTCATTGGCATAGCGGAGTTACAAAAGTTGCAGACCACGATAGAGAGTGGGCGGGCTTATTCTATTCCCGAACAAGATATTCATATTCCAGCAGAGTCTGGAGAAGAAGTGCAGGCCCTGCTCTTAACCCCCTTTAATGTTGCCTTGCAGGATGCTCCAGCCATTACCTTTTATATGATGAATATTGCCGGTGCTACAGGTGCTACTTATGCCAAACAATTTATACAAAAAGAGGTTAATCCGGTTTTGCTTTGGATGTCCTGGATGATTCTTTCTGGTTTTGACCGAGCTTGGGTAAAAAGCAAGGCCTCTCAGCTCTTGGTGGATAGATACAATGCCTGCCGGGAGGATATTTTTCAGCGAATCGATTGGTTGAGGGTCGTCGCCGATAAAGCAGAGCTGCGCGCTGAAAATGCCGGCGGGGTCTATGGTCCTTCGCAAGATATTTTTCATTGCCTGTGCGACTTTCTTCTTGCGGCAAATTTGAAGGGGCTAGAAAGAGAGTTTCCGGAGGAAACAAACTACTTATTAAAAATTTTGACCTTCCATTCGAGAAAAGGGTCAAGAAGGGAGTTGCCTAGCCTCCGTCATCAGAGGCAGTTTGCTAGAATCTATTTGGAACTGCGTTCGAGGATATTGGCAAGTATGCCAGCAGTGCAGCTCCAGAAATAATTATCTGTAATTTCTTTTTGTCGCTTTCCAATTAATCTGGCATAGAAGCTTGCATGAAGATTACTATCTTAGGTTCAGGAGGCTCTACGGGAACGCCTGTGATCGGTTGCCTGTGCCAGGTGTGCCGCTCGGAAAATCCCAAAAACAAACGCACACGCGCTTCCATTTTTATCGAAACCCAAGGCATCCATTTTCTGATAGATAGCTCTACCGATTTTCGTCAGCAAATGTTGCGTGAAAAAATAGAGCGCATCGATGCCGTGCTTTATACACATTGCCACGCAGATCACATTCACGGCATCGATGACCTGCGCTGCTTCAACACGCTTCAGGACAATCCCATCCCCATTTATGCCGATGTAAGTAGTCTGGAAAAAATCCAGAAATATTTTGATTATATTTTCTGCGATTGTGGGCAGACGGGTTTTATTCCACGCTTGATTCCCTATAAACTTCAAGAAAAGATGAAGATCTTTGGTGTGGGCGTGACTAGTATTCCTTTGTTGCATGGGCCTTTCAGCAGCACCGGTTTTCGCATTGGCAATGTGGCTTATCTAACCGATGTGAAAAAAATCCCCGATAAAAGTTACAAACTCCTCAAAAATCTGGACCTGCTGATCTTGGGTGCCTTGCGCTATACCGAACATCCCAGCCACATGACCTTTCAAGAAGCTATAGCAGAATTAGACAAGATTAAACCCGCTCGTACATTGTTTACTCACATGGCCCATCAAGTAGATCACGATCAGGCCAATTTGGAGCTGCCACAGGGGGTAGAACTTTGCTATGATGGGATGGCGATTGGGTGTAATTAAATAAGGCTCCCCCTCCTTACAAAGGAGAGGGAAGTGAGGATATGATCATCGGCATTCCCAAAGAAATCAAGGCTCAGGAATATCGTGTGGCACTTACTCCTTCGGGTGTCGCCCAATTGCTCAAACAAGGTCATCGGGTATTTGTCGAGAAGTCCGCCGGTTTGGGATCGGGTTTTAGTGACAACGATTATCGTCATCATGGAGCCGTTGTTTTGCCGGACGCCAAAAAGCTTTGGGCCACGGCAGAGCTGATCCTCAAGGTGAAAGAACCCCTGCCCAAGGAATATGCCTATTTTAGACCCAGACTAATTTTATTTACCTATCTGCATCTGGCCTCTGTTCCAGAGTTGGCAAAGGCCTTGATGAAAAAAAAGGTGGAAGCCATTGGTTATGAAACCGTCGTGGATTCAGGGGGGGCGCTTCCTCTCTTGAGGCCCATGAGCCAGGTAGCGGGTAAACTGGCCGTGATGCTGGGAGCAGATTTTTTGCGCAAAGATCGAGGCAACAAAGGGGTTTTGCTTTCTTCGCTTGCGGGTGCTCGTAGTGGCCGGGTGATTATTCTGGGGGCAGGAAATGTAGGCCAGGCGGCCCTGCAAATAGCCTTGGGTTTAGGGTCCCAGGTGACCTTGTTCGATAAGGATGAAAAAAAACTGGAACAAGTGCGAAAGCTTTATCCTTCTTCCTCTCTTCAAACCCATCCTTTTAATTCGCAAATTTTGGAACAGGAACTGAAAATAAGCGATTTGCTCATCGGGGCGGTGCTCATCCCCGGAGCCCGCGCGCCCAAACTCGTGACACGTCACATGGTGGCCCTTATGGAGAAAGGATCTGTCATCGTCGATGTGTCGATTGATCAAGGGGCTTGCGTCGAAACCATGAAAGCCACCACCCATGCAAAACCCGTCTTTGATTACAAGGGGATCTTGCATTATGCGGTGCCCAACATGCCTTCTCTGGTGTCCCGATCTTCTACTGAGGCCTTGACGGCGGCTACACTGCCTTATGTCCTGAAGTTGGCCGATCATGGCCTGGAGGCCTTAAAACAAGATGTCGGATTTGCCAAAGGTCTACAGATTAACGCTGGAGAAATCGTGCACGAAGGAGTGAAAGGGTCTTTAACGCGGCGATCTTTATAATTTTGAGTGCACTCGCAATACCCCTCACCCTACCCTCTCCCGCAAGGGGAGAGGGGAATGCCTTTCTCAATAACGATAATACTCCGGCTTGTAAGGACCACCCACATCTACCCCCAAATACTTGCATTGTTCAGGGGAGAGAGTTTCTAACCTCACGCCTAATTTTTCCAAATGCAGGCGCGCCACTTCTTCATCCAGAATTTTGGGAAGTACCGTGACACCTACTTCATGTTTTTTGGTGAAGAGGGCAATTTGCGCCAAGACCTGGTTGGAGAAGGAGTTGGACATCACAAACGAGGGATGTCCAGTGGCGCAGCCCAAGTTGACGAGTCTTCCTTCGGCCAGCAAGATAATGGAATGACCATCGGGGAAGCTGTATTTATCCACCTGGGGTTTGATTTCCAATTTTTTAATGCCGGGAAATTTATTGAGTTGAGCCACCTGAATTTCCACATCGAAGTGTCCGATGTTACAAACAATGGCCGAGTCTTTCATCTTTTCCAAATGGTCAATTTGGATAATATCGCGGCAACCCGTGGTAGTGACGAAAATGTCCCCTTGTTTGCAGGCTTCGTCCATCGTGGTCACCTGATAACCGGCCATGGCGGCTTGCAGGGCACAGATAGGATCAATCTCCGTCACAATGACGCGAGCTCCTAAACCGTGCATTGCCTGAGCGCAGCCTTTTCCCACATCTCCGTAACCTGCTACCACAACCACTTTGCCGGCAATCATCACATCCGTTGCGCGTTTGATTCCATCCGCCAAAGACTCACGGCAGCCGTAAAGATTATCGAATTTGGATTTGGTCACCGAGTCATTCACGTTGATGGCCGGGATTTTCAATTTTCCCTGTTCCAGCATCTTGTAGAGCCCATGAACCCCCGTGGTGGTTTCTTCACTCACCCCTTTAATATTTTTTAAGAGTTCGGGATGTTTGTCGTGAATGAGTTGAGTAAGATCGCCGCCGTCATCCAATAACATATTGGGACCTTCCGCAAATTTTAAACTCTGCTCCACACACCACCAATATTCTTCTTCGGTTTCCCCTTTCCAGGCAAAGACAGGAATTCCAGCCTTGGCAATGGCTGCAGCGGCATGATCTTGGGTAGAGAAAATATTGCAGGAAGACCAGCGCACCTGGGCGCCCAAGTCCACCAAGGTCTCGATGAGCACAGCGGTTTGAATGGTCATGTGCAGACAACCAATGATGCGCGCGCCTTTTAAAGGTTGCGTCTTTTTATATTTTGCACGGATGGCCATCAGCCCGGGCATTTCAATTTCAGCCAGTTCAATTTCCTTGCGACCCCAATCGGCCAAACTGATATCGGCAACTTTATAATCGGCGGTTTCATCAAATTTTCTTGCGGCTTGTGCGGTCATGATTTTTTCACCCTTGCTTGGGGTGCTCCTTAAGTTTTGTATAAAATGAATAGATTCTATTTCAAGGGAATTGCAGGCAATCTTTTTAAGGTCTTGTTTGCAGGGTCCACCATAATGCCAACCGATTCCAATGCCGTGACACCCAGAATAGGTTCAACCCCATCGGGACCAAAAATGATTCGGCCTGCAGTCATTTCACCCATGAACTCTATAGTGGCAACACCGAAATCGTATTCGATGAGCTGCCCATTTGCCAATTCATAAGCGGTTCTTCCTTTTACGGTAAGGCCCGCTTTTTTTAACAAGGCTCCCGAGGCCATGGAATCTGTTGCACCCGTATCCACCAGAAAATCATCTTCATAGTAATCCTTTGTTTCTGAAAGCGGACGCAGGCGAACTGTAACGTGTGTAAGTCCCATATTTATATTCCCAAGGCCTTCTTCAAGGCCTCCGCCTTATCAGTCTTCTCCCAACTAAAGCTGGCTTCGCTGCGCCCAAAATGTCCGTAAGCAGCAGTAGGTCTGTAAATGGGTCGGAGTAGGTCCAAAGTTTTGATAATTCCAGCGGGAGTGAGAGGGAAAATCTCTCTCACGGACACCGCTATTTTTTCAGGATTTACCTTTTCAGTCCCGAAGGTATCCACCAATACACTCACCGGTTCCGGATATCCAATCGCGTAGGCGACTTGTACTTCGCAGCGCGTGGCAGCACCCGAGGCCACAATATTTTTAGCGATGTAGCGGGCCATGTAACAGGCCGAACGGTCTACTTTCGAAGGATCTTTCCCCGAGAAGGCACCGCCGCCATGTCTTCCCATGCCGCCATAAGTATCCACAATAATTTTTCGACCGGTAAGGCCGCAATCGCCCTGAGGTCCACCCACGACGAAACGACCGGTGGGGTTGATGAAATAACGGGTTTTAGCATCCAGCAAATTTGCGGGCAGGGCCTTTTTGATGACTTCTTCCAAGATGCCTTCTTTGAGGGTCTCGTAGCTTACTTTTTCATCGTGTTGAGTCGAGAGCACTACGGTATCGATTCGAATGGGTTTTTTATCCTGATATTCGATGCTGACCTGCGATTTTCCATCGGGTCTCAAATAATTCAGGGTTCCATTTTTACGAACTTCAGAAAGTCGGCGAGTCAATTTATGAGAAAAACTAATGGGCATGGGCATGAGTTCGGAGGTTTCATCGCAGGCAAAGCCGAACATGAGCCCCTGGTCTCCGGCGCCTTGTTCCTTGAAGAGGCCTTCGCCTTCGGTGACACCCTGGGAAATATCGGGAGATTGTTTATCCAAAGAAACCAAAACGCCACAGGTATGATAATCAAAACCCTTGGCACTATCGTCGTAACCAATATCCTTGATGGTTTGGCGGGCTGTACTGATGTAATCCACTTGAGCAGTGGTGGTAATTTCTCCGGCGACGAGGGCAAAGCCGGTGGTGACCAAGGTTTCACAGGCGACACGCGCCTTGGGATCCTGGCTTAAAATGGCATCTAAAACAGAATCCGAAATCTGGTCGGCAATTTTATCAGGATGACCTTCAGTGACGGATTCACTGGTGAATAATTGTCGGTTAAAACTCATACACTCTCCTTGATTGGGTTAGACGGAGGCCACTAATGGATAGAGAGGGGGGCTGTCAAGGGATGTGTCGCAGCTCAGGAGGCGACAGCTCCAAGGCTATTGCTCTTTTTATTTAATTTTTTTAGAAACTTCTTTTGTTGATCCCTCCCCTTAAGCTAAGGGGAGGTGAGGAGGGGTTATGAAAGCTTTTGCAAAATTCAGAGCTTCTCTAATGCGCAAGGTTTTCCATAACTCCCGAATTTGTTCTCACAAATTCCCCATCTTAGCTTAAGAGGGGGAAATATCAGAAGATGTGTAGAGACCAAATTTTTATGAGAGCCCCTCTTCTTCTTATAGTTATTTTAGGATTCATCGGGCTAGGTTTAGGAATCCATTATTTAAAAGGGAGAGAAACAGTGGATACCAAAGGATTGCAAAAAGCCACTTTTGCGGGGGGCTGTTTCTGGTGCATGGAGGCGCCTTTTGAAAAACTGGAAGGGGTGTCTCAAGTTCTTTCCGGTTACATGGGGGGCAGCAAAGAAAATCCTACCTACGAAGAAGTCTCTTCGGGCAGCACGGGGCATCTGGAGGTGGTACAGGTTTTTTATGATCCTTCCAAAATAAGTTATGAGAAATTGCTGGAAGTATTCTGGCGAAATATTGACCCTACCGACACCGAAGGACAATTTGTAGACAAAGGTACCCAGTACAAGACCGCCATTTTTTATAGCGATGAGCTACAAAGAAAATCGGCCGAAGAATCCAAAAAGCGGCTTGCAGAATCAGGAAAATTTGAAAAACCCATCGTCACGTCCATTTTGCCAGCCAAAACTTTTTATCCCGCAGAGGCCTACCATCAGGATTATTACAAAACCCATCCCTTGCAGTATCGATTTTACCGACACAATTCGGGACGCGACCAGTTTTTGGAAAAATTTTGGAAGCTCTTCAGTCAAAAAAAATTAACGCCCCTTCAATATGAGGTGACTCAAAAGGGTGGAACCGAGGCCCCTTTTCAAAATGAATACTGGGACAATCATCGCGAGGGAATTTATGTAGATGTCGTCAGCGGCGAGGCCCTCTTCAGTTCAAAAGACAAATTCGATTCCGGAACCGGTTGGCCCAGCTTTACCAAGCCCATCGAAGAGAAAAATGTGAGCGAACAGGAAGACCACAGTCTTTCCAGCTCGCGAACTGAAGTGCGAAGTAAAGAAGGCAACTCTCATTTGGGCCATGTCTTTAAGGACGGCCCAGGGCCGACAGGAGAACGTTATTGCATCAATTCTGCGGCGCTGCGTTTTATTCCCAAAGAAGATTTGGAAAAAGAGGGCTATGGAAAGTATCTGAAACTTTTTACTGCCTACTCGAGCGAGAAATAGTCACCTCAAATACCACTGCTTCAAATACCGGGCTGCCGGCTTGTTGCGGGGGCTGTAAGATTTATCTTTTTTTCCGCCTTCGCCCCACCAGACCCAAAAATAAACCCCCGAGAGGGATTTCGTGTTTTTCCAGGTATTCACAAAGGCGCGGTAACAAAGCGCCTGCTCCTTGATATCCACTTTTCCCTCCAAAAAATAATTCCAGGGATGCATGCTGGAGCCATCAATGCTGGGATACCCCACTTCGGTAATGACCAGTTTTTGACGAGGATATTTTTTCTTCCAAGCCAGGAGTTCTCTTTTGATCTTTCGCCAATTGCGAGTGAGCATTTTCAGGCTTGGTTTTTTGGTCTTGGAAATTTCGTAATAGGCCGTCACGCCAATGTAATCCAGATCCTTCCAAAAATGAGGGTGCTGATAATGATCCCAATTGCCGCTGTATAAGAGTTTACCGCTAAAGGTTTCTCGTACTTTTTTAATGAGCTTGGTCCACTGCTCCGTTTCTTTTTCACGGCTGAGCAATTCACTTCCTACCGAAAAGGACCAGGCCTTTTCCTGCGCGGCAATCTGGGCATAGTGGAGGATAAAACGCTCATAATTTTCCCACCACAGTTCCAGGTTTTCGGGAGCGATCACCCCGCGCCAGTCATTGCCGTTCCGATTTTCCAGACGGAGAATGGGAAAGAGCGTGACCTCAATTCCGGCTTCATGGGCCTGATGTATCACTTCGCGCAGTTTGTCATCCGACAGGGTCAAAATGTCCTTTCCATCATACTCACGAGGGCCAATTTCATTGGCCTTGATATCTTTTTGATACCACGAAACAATCAGCAGGGTGTGGGTAACGCCCAGTTTTTTCATTTCCTGAAGATCATTCAGATAAGAATAATTGGCTTCCTTTGAGAACAGGCCCAAGGCCATCCCTTTTTGTTCAAGGGCATGAAGCGAAGAAGGGAATAGAAGAAAGATAAATGGTAAAATAATTTTAAGTAATTTCATTTTTAATCTTAATACCGCATCTCAGTCCCCTCGCCCTTGAGGGGATGAGGAAAATGCGAGAGCATTTTCGGGAGAGGGCGACATTTTTAATCAATCTGAACAATTTTGTTTTTAGAATTTTTACCCACTAAAAGAGAGACCTTCGATTTTTTAACTTTAAAGTACTCGGCGAGTAGCGGAATCAGGGCCTCATTCGCTTTCCCTTCTACGGGTGCCGCGGTCAGATGAACCTTTAAACTTCCATCTTCCAAAAGCTGCACCTTGTTTTTTGAAGAACGAGGCACAACTTTTACATTCAATCGTTTTGAGCTCATTATTTGTAACTACTCAGGTAGCCCTTCCAATTGCTGCGGAACTCGCAACTATTGGAACTGCTAGAAATAAAAAATTGCGTCACCCCCGAGAAATCGGGGGTCCATTTTTCTTTTTTCTGATGGTTTGCTCGGCAGTCTTCGCAATTTCCAGGGCTACCTGAGCAGTTACCATCATTTGCTTTTAGATTTTTGCCTATCCTTTTTCAGGACCTCTAAAATAGAAAACAAATTTTCATTTTCAGGAATATCTGTAACATAATGAAAATTGCTAATCCTCCAAGATCCATTTTGCATTTCGGTTTCTACCCAAAAAGAAGGTTTGGAAGATTTTTTGCCATTTCTCACTTCAAACATTTCTACCCAAAAAGTTCTACCCTTTAATTTTACTTGTCCTGCCTGGTAATTTTCAGCGGGATCCTGGCCATTGAGAAAAGGATCAAAATCTAATCCCACGATTTCACCGCTTACCTTGCTCTGAGCCTGCATGTCTTCTTCAAGGGCCTTTCTAAGCTCTGGAGCAAGAACGTTCTTTTTTTTGTTAAAAACTGTTTGATAAGGGAGAGGGTTTTTGGAGGGGAAATGATAAATTTGATAAAAATCTTTGACGAACTGAAGCGCCTCATGAGTATCCAGTGCAAAAGAATGAAGTGGAAATAACAACAATGAGAGGATCAGAAAATAGTACCGTTTAAATTTCATGAATTTTCCTTTCAGAATAACACTCTTTACTAAAAAGCGGGAGCAGTGCTCCCCATACCCTTGACCAAAAAAATCATCAATAGTTTAGATTATAGTGCTTGAATGTAATGAAGTTTTTCGGATTGGTCCATTCTATAAAAAGGGCGGATTTCTTTGCATAACTCTTCCAGAGATTTTTCGATTCTGAAAAAACTGCGAAGTTTTGAGCAGTATTTGGAAGCAAAACGATGGGCTTGTCTGTAACGTTCCTTTTCCTTTTCACTCAATTCTTGATTCCATTTTGTCCCCTCAAAAAGCTGCTGCATCAGCCATTCACTCGACTTTTCTTTCCATACGATATTTCCCAGAATAAACTTGTCAATTTCGGCCTGCAGTTCCAATTCGAGCTGAGTCACTTGTTGTTCGTGCCCACTTTTATAAAGCAAGTACACAAAATGACTCACGCCTTCCATCAAGGGAGCCAGTGCAGAAATTTGATGCGCTTGGGTTTGCTCCAGATTCAGCTCCGAAAATTGCTGCAATAATTTTGGATTTAAAAAAATCCCTATATCCAAGTTCTCTTCTTCTTGTTGCACGTAAAGTACTTCGTCGCTTTGCCGGATCCACGGATTTTTCTCTCTGTAGTTCTGACTTGCTTCTTCATCCAACAGAAAATTCTCAACGGAGTGTTCACATTCCAGCTGATAAAGATTTTGCAACACGTTTTGGATATGCTTGAGGATCATGTCCGTCCTTAGATTAGTCTAATGCGAGTATTCTGTCGGAAGCCTGGAATCGGCGAAAATCCCCTGTTTGGATAATAGGCTCTTCAATCGATCGCTTTTGGTGCGCAGAAATTTTTCATATAAACGCAATAAGTCGCTTTGTTGGGTAACCTGACAAGTTTCACTCACTTCGGTGAGCACATCCACCCATTGAGAAAAACGCCTACCAAGGGTGCTGAAAATTTCACTGAAGAGGGTCGAGTATTGTTTAGCGACAGGAAGTGTGGAAAGTTGAGAGTAAGCCCCTTCACCCATGCTGATATAGTAGTCCAAATCTACTAACTTGCGATTGAGACTGTCCTGGAAATATCCCGACATAAAGAGAGAGAAGTCGCCTAAATATTTTAATAATTTTGCTTTGGTCTGTATGTTTTCCTGTTGGGCCTCGCAAAATAGAATAGCTAAGGGTTTTTCTTCCCCTTTCCCTATACTGTAGAGTTTTTCCGGTTCACAAAAGCGGGAGAGGAGATTCACCAAATAGAAGGAGACATGTTCGTTTTCTTCTATCTTTTGATTTTTAAAAGCTTCACCCACCAGGCCATGAAAGTAAATATCCAGGTTGGGAACTTCCTGGATGAGCCTATTTTCTTCAGACATAAAAGCCTCCTTCATGTCTTTGAAACGGCATTTGCGGGCGATTACTTAAATTTTAAATGGAAGGAATGAGAAAAGATAGGGGCTAGAGACGCAGCGCGTCAGTTTAATTCTCCTTCCCTTCACCAGGCAGTTCTTCGTGACTAAACGAGCCCTGCACCTTTTTCATAAAAACAAAACCAGACAAGGCCTTGAAAAAATAATTTCCCAACATCCAAAGCAGGGAAAGGGCAAAAAGTATTTGTTCTGGGCTTAGATTTGGATTTTGAAAAACAGGCCCCGAGATCTTGTCTTTCAGAAATTCAATGGTGGCCATTTGTACACTGCCCATGCCTCCGGGGGTGATAGGAACCACGCTGATAAGTAAGACAATGGGAATTGTCGTCAAAATATTAAAAAGTGAGATATGGGCATCAAAGCATTTTACCGCAGGATAGAGCGAGGAAATGATCACAAAGTGCATGGGAAAACGATAGAGGGCTAGAGTGATATAATCTTTTACCGTGGCATGGTGAAAGGTTTGAAACAGATGCCGCCCGCGTATCCAATCGGCCCACTTAAAATGAATATGCGCTTTAAAGAGGCGCCCCAACCACTGCCGCCAAAAACAGAGGTGGACCAACATCCCGAGGAGAAACAAAAGGGCAAAGCGTTGAACCGCCTTCGAGACATCCAGGGAATTGTAATGGAGCTGGATGGAAAAACTTCCCACGAGGGCAAAACAAATCACCCAGTAAAGATCAATAATCATCACAAAAAGCAGGGCCCCCAAGGCTTTAAAGAAGGAGGCATTTTTGTTTCTTTTTAAAAAATAAGCCAGCGAGGCCTGACCAGCATTGTAGTTGAGCAGGGAGAGCTGATAACTCACGGCCCTTGGTCCTAGAATTTCCTTGAGGGTGATGGGCACACAGAATTTGCTGATGACCTTGGCCAGAGAATAAGAATCGAAATAATAGATGAGTAAAAAATAAAAAAAGGAGTAGGCAATAAAGGGAAGCAGATGCACCTGCTTGAGGGCCTCCAGAACCTTGTCCGGGGGAATTTTTTTAAAGAGATAAACGAAGATCAGCCCGGCCATTATCCAAGGAAGCAGAGTTTTAATTTTTTGAAGAAATTGTTTCATGAGTCTTTGCCCAGTGAATGAAATAAAAAAACACCTTATCAATTGCCTCTTGATTTTCGTCAAGCTTCCCGGTTGTCTCTTAAAACAAGCCATGCTAGGGCCGGATCATTCGCCCTAATGACCTTAACAAGGAGAGTATTCATGAATGATATTTTATCTGCGGACTTAGATTCCGAAATTCATTCCCAGGCTGTCGATTCTGAAACGGAATCGCAACAACATCAGGATCAAATTTTAGTTTCTTTTAATGAGTTTCTTAACTCTGAAGAATTTAAAAAGAAAATCGAAGAGAATTTGCAAAAAGCCATTCAGCGAGTTGTCCCTGATATTGCGGAGCGCATGATTCAGGAAGAAATAAAACGGCTCACGGAATAATTATGGAACTTGAAAAAATTTACGAACCCCACGAAATCGAAAAAAAATACTCCAAACTTTGGATAGAACAGGGCGTAAGCACCGCCAAAGAAAAAGCCAGCAAGTCCTATTCGGTAGTGATTCCTCCACCCAATGTCACCGGCACTTTGCACATTGGTCATGCACTCAACAATACACTTCAAGATATTCTGGTGCGCTACAAACGCATGAGAGGATACGACACCCTTTGGGTTTTTGGAACCGATCATGCCGGCATTGCCACACAAAATGTGGTGGAGCGACAACTTGCCCAGGAAAATTTGACACGCTATGATCTGGGTCGTGAGGCCTTTATCTCGCGAGTGTGGAAGTGGAAAGAAGAATCCGGTGGGACTATTCGCAACCAGCTCAAAAGCCTGGGCGCTTCGCTGGATTGGTCTCGAGAACGCTTTACCATGGATGACGGACTCTCCAAGGCCGTGCGTGAGGTATTTGTTTCTCTTTACGAAGATGGCCTCCTGTACCGCGATCAGCGCCTCATTCACTGGTGCCCCCGCTGCCAGACCTCGCTTTCCGATCTGGAAGTGGAACACGAAGAAAAAAACGGGCAGCTCTGGCATATCCGTTATTTCCTTGAAGGCGATGGCGATCACTTTTTGAGTGTGGCCACCACGCGACCCGAGACCTTGTTGGGCGATACCGCCGTCGCGGTGAATCCTGCAGACGAACGTTACAAGCAGTTTGTGGGACAAAATGTCGTGCTGCCTTTCTTGAATCGTCTCATTCCCGTCATTGCGGATAGCTATGTCGATCAAGAATTCGGCAGCGGCGTCGTAAAAATCACCCCGGCTCACGATTTTAATGACTTTGAAGTGGGTAAGCGTCACGGATTGGAACGGATTAACATTTTACATCCCGATGGACGCCTCAACGAAAATGCAGGTTCCTTCGAAAACCAGGACCGCTTTGCCGCGCGAAAGCAGATCGTCAAATTGCTTGAAGAACAAGGTCAGATTGAAAAAGTAGAACCACACAAAAATAAAGTGGGACATTGCTACCGCTGCAAAACTGTGGTGGAACCCTATCTCTCTCTCCAATGGTTTGTAAAAACCGAAGCCCTGGCCAAACCGGCGATTGAAGCCGTGAAAAGTGGCAAAACCAAATTTCATCCTGGGCATTGGGAAAAAACTTATTTTGCCTGGATGGAAAATATCAAAGATTGGTGCGTCTCGCGGCAAATCTGGTGGGGCCACAGAATTCCTGCCTGGTACTGCGGCGAAGGACACGTAACGGTTACTCGTCATGATCCCAAACATTGCGCCACCTGTCACTCGCACGAAATAACCCAAGATCAAGACGTGCTCGACACCTGGTTTTCCTCCGCCCTCTGGCCCTTTTCTACCCTGGGTTGGCCGGACAAAACCAATCTGCTCAAATCGTATTATCCCACCAGCGTACTCGTTACCAGTTTCGACATTATTTTCTTTTGGGTCGCCCGCATGATGATGATGGGCCTGAAGTTCATGGGCGAAGTGCCTTTTAAAGATGTCTATATCCACGCCTTGGTACGCGACGCCCAAGGGCAGAAGATGAGCAAGTCTAAAGGGAACGTGGTGAATCCTTTAGAGCTGATGGATAAGTTTGGAACAGACGCCCTGCGCTTCACACTTGCAGCCTTTGCCGCTCAAGGCCGTGATATTAAACTGGATGAACAGCGTGTGGAAGGTTATCGAAATTTCTGTAATAAGATTTGGAATGCCGCACGTTTCCTGTATTCGCGGGCTCTGCCCTCTATCCCAAACCGAAAAGAAATCGACGAGGCCCAGCCTCAGACCGAAGAAGACGAGTGGATTCTTTTTGAACTTTCTACAAATTGTGTAGAAAAAGTCTCCCAAGCCATTGAAGAATACAAATACAATGTCGCCGCGTACACGCTGTATCATTTTGTCTGGCAGGTGTTTTGTGATTGGTACATCGAGTTGGTGAAGACGAGGTTGCCTGTAGAAGGGACACCTGCGACTACAGAGCAAAAAGCTTGTGCCGGTTTTGTTTTGAATGTTTTTGATGCCATTTTGCGAATGCTGCATCCTTTCATGCCTTTTATTAGCGAAGAGCTGTGGCAAAAACTTCCCGAAAGACCAGACTCAATTGCCCTCTCCGAATTTCCAAAACCTCTTTCGGAATCCGAGCAAGCCCAGTATGCCCAAGCTGCCGAACGCACCGAGCTGATGAAAGACATCGTCTCCAGCATCCGGAATATTCGCGCGGAAACCGGGGTGAACCCCAAAGAAAAAATTCGTGTCCAAATTAAATGTAGCGCTGAAATTCAAAACGAATTGAAACGCCTGCTGCCCCGCATTCAAGAATTGGCAAAAATCTCTGAGATGTCTTTCACCCAGGAAAATCCCAAAGAACCTGCTTCCAAGGGATTGGCTTTGGCGGGAAAGATAGTTCTGTTTATCCCTCTCAGTGGCCTTATCGATATTGAAAAAGAAAAGGCTCGCCTACAAAAGAAATTCGATAAGGTGCAAAAAGATATTTCGCTACTCTCGAATAAACTTGCCCTACCCAGCTTCATCGAAAATGCACCAGAGGAATTGATTAAAGAAACTCAAGCGGAGTTAGAGAGTCGCAAGCGGCAGAAAGAGGAAATTGAGGAGGGCTTGGGCTTGTTATAGAGGAAATAGTGGATGCCTAAAACTAAAATACAATCTTTAGCAGTAAAATCTTCCGCACGCACTTTTGGAGAGCTAATTTCTGCTATTTGTCAAACTGACGAATATTTTTCTATCCAAGCTAATAAAGCGATTAATGTAAACCTTACTTTTCGCAACTGGGTGATTGGATATTATATTTCTGAGTTTGAGTTACATGGAAATGATAGAGCAGTATATGGAAAACAATTATTTGTAGATTTAAGTAAACAGCTTGAAAAGTTAAATGTTTCAAATTGTCGTGCGCGGCAACTTTATTACTATACTTCCTTTTGCAAGATTTATCCGCATATTTTGCGGTCACTGACCGCAAAATTCAAAAGCCATTTTTTAGAAACAAAATTTATAGATAAAAAAGTGCGGTCAGCGACCGCAAAATCAGAAACAGATCCTGATCAATTAGTGAGCAATCTTTCATACACTCACTTGGAACAACTTATTTCTCTAGATGATCCCAATAAGCGCACTTTTTATGAGAAAGAATGTATTCGTGGTCAATGGTCAGTCCGTGAATTAAAACGTCAAATCAATTCTCTCCTTTTTGAAAGAACTGGCCTCTCGAAAAATAAGAAAAAACTTTTATCTTTGACGCAAAAGAAGAGCGAAACAAGTTCGCTTGAACTTTCCATCCGTGATCCCTATATCTTCGAATTTTTGAAACTGAAAGCAAAAGAAGTCATGGGTGAATCCAATCTTGAATCTGCTCTACTCAATAAATTGCAGGAATTTATTTTGGAACTGGGTCATGGTTTTTGTTTCGAAGCCCAACAAAAGCGAATCAATATTGGTGGGGAATATTTTTTTGTAGATTTAGTTTTTTACCACCGAATTCTTAAGTGTCATATTTTGATAGAGCTAAAAGTGGATGGATTCAAACACAAACATTTGGGTCAGTTGAATACTTATGTGGGCTATTACGATAAGCATGAGCACAGTAAAGGTGACAACCCTCCCATTGGGATTTTATTGTGTACTAAAAAGAATCACGCCCTAGTGGAATACGCTTTGGCGGGGATGAACAATAAATTATTTGTGTCAAAGTATCAGGTGGAATTACCCAAGAAAAAAGAAATTGAAAAGTTCTTGGAGAGTGCTTTGGAGGAGATGGAGTAGTACAAAAGTTTTCCAAGTTTTATTCAGAATGCGCTGGAGGAATTGATTTAAGAAACTGGAAAGACGTCAGCGGCAGAAAGAGGAAATTGAGGAGGGGAGAATGTTAATGAATGAACGTTGTTTTAACGTTTCTTCAATTGAAGAAGTTAAATCGAAAATAAATTCTTTTTTTGTTATAGGGTAATTCAAAAATCTGATGGGTTACTTCATGCTTGTCCCCTTGGACTACAAGGTATTCCTGTATACGAAGAACATTTAAAAGAAGGTAAATTTGTTGAGGATATACATTCTCGTGAATGTAATTGCAACAGGCTAGCATATTAAGACTATTTTGGATATAGATCTAAAATAGACCAGGAATGAAGCTGGTAGCGGAGTCGGGTTGTGTTGTATTGCCAGCTTCCGATAACACTAAATGCTAGGCGAAAGGAGTGAAAGACATGACACACAATCTAAGTCTAACCCTTCCTTGGGATCACTCGGAGGCGTCATGAGGCTAATATTCCTCACAACGACCCTTGTATGTCTTTTTGCCACGCATCTTAGCGCACAGCAGAAGAATTTTACACTTTCTGATCTTGCTTCAAGTCCTGCTGTCATTACGAAGCTAGATTGGCTGATGATCAAGGCAGAAGTTCGGGTGATGAGAGACGAACAGTCCGTGTCTGATGTAGGGTGGCCAACGTATTACTACGATAAGGCAGAAAATTCACTGTCAGCCTCTGCTTTCGTTAATCCAAAATGGTGGGAGCATGCCGATACTAAGACAGCAAAGGAAGAACTTAATTCCAGAGGGACGCTTTATTATTCTACTATGTTCTACTCTGATTCTCAATTGCTTCCACTGATCAAGAACAAGGCAACTGGTTGTCAAGTTCGCTTCTTCACTTGGGGAAAATCCCCGAATCCGATTGTTCTTGCGACGTATCTGGCCGACAAGGGCGAACTTATCCTGAAATAAAACCGATTGCGGAGTCGGGTTGTGACACTCAGTCTGTCTACTTTTAGTCGACAGTTAGTAAAAAATATAAAAGGGCTAGATTCTGTGGGCCGTTGGTATAGCAGAATCGGTGATGGAGGAAGTTAGAGTCTCCGGAGCCAAGACAGCAGGTGTCTTCGCACCGATTTTTAGACCTAAGTTTTCCCAGGTGGATTTGATTCCAATGCCGATAAAAAAATCGGTGACAGGAGCATTTTTGTAATCGAATCATTCGTGTTTTTATTTTTGAAATGATCTTATTTTAAAAATTCGGAATAAATAAAATAAAGCCGGCAGAAAGAAAGCGGCTCCGCAAATAAGGCTAAGCACCAAGGGGAATAAAACTTGCGGCGGTGCTGCTGCTTCAAATATTGAGAGGGTGGAGCCCCCTTTGTAACGAAGAAAGGTGGGAAAGAAAACCAGACTCCAAGCCAAAAAAATTAGGGCAAGTTGAAAACCCGCCAAGATACGCGAAGGCCACACCGCCTGAACTGAAAGATATTTCCACATAAAATACAAAGAACCTATGACCGCCAGAAGACAAAGAAGTGCTGGCAAATTATAAAAATAAAGCGGGAACAAGGGGAGCCCGTCAAACTGTGCGGCTAGAAAAACGAGCCCACCTGCAAAGACAGTCAAAATATTTGCAAGGAATGCCATTCGACTAAAATATTTTTTAAGATCCATCGCCTGACATTCTCCAATTAAAAAAATGGACGCCACGAAGACAAAGAGACTTAATAAAAAAAATCCGATTGAAAATGAAAAAATATTCAACCATGGAAACACAAATTTTTCGGTGTAGGTAGAGGCTGCGGGATTGAGCCTTCCCAGAACCATGCCTCCTATAATCATACCGAACATGATGGGAGTTATTAAACTGGAGATAGAAAATGCCTCAGAATAATATTCTTTAAACTTGTCATGCACGGAATCATATTGTTGAAAGGCAAAAAATGTCCCTCTGCATACAATTCCCAGCAGCAGCAAAATTAAAGGGATATGAAAATAAATACTCATTTGAGAATACATTTTTGAAAAGCCGGCTAACAAAATGACAGTGGCAATAATAAGCCATATATGATTCGCCTCCCAAACGGGACCCATCGCCTGACCGATGATTTCTTGGCATTTGTCGCGGTGTTTTCCCCGAATAAAAAACTGCAAGGCCCCCGCTCCAAAGTCCGCCCCTCCCAGAAAAAAATACAAATAGAGAGAGGCCGCCAAAAATAACACTGCAATCCAAATGGTCATAGGGGTCTTTCTTTAACGCTTCCGAAACCATTTCCGGAAATGGATTTGAACTGTCTCAGCATCAAAAAAAATACGGCAAGACTTAAAAAAATGTAGGTCATTGTAATGCCCAAAAAAGGATAAATAAGACCCGGCATCGGTGTCAGAGAATCTTTTGTTTTTAAGATCTCGTAGAGAATCCAGGGTTGCCGTCCTGTTTCGGTCACTACCCAACCTGCTTCCAGGGCAATGAAACCCAACGGAGTACAAAAAGCTAGCAACCCAAGAAAAGCTCTTCGAAATAAAAAAGTTCGTTTGAATAAGAACAAAAATAATATCAACAATGAAACTCCAGCAAGAAAACTTCCAATTCCCACCATGATCTGAAAAGCATAATGCACCACTGGTATTGGTGGCCAGTTTTCACGAGGAAAGGCATCCAGCCCTTTGACTTCAGCCTCTACGTCATCAAAGGCAAGAAAACTGAGAAGCGCCGGAATTTCGATTCCGTAATGAGACTCTTGGGTCTTCATATCGGGAATTCCGCCAATTAAAATTGGCGCTGCTTTTTGGGTCTTAAAAAGAGACTCCGCCGCCGCAAGTTTTAAAGGTTGGCGTCTTGCAATATCGCGTGCACTCAAATCTCCGCTGAATGGCTGTAACAAGGATGCGACAACAGCAAGACTAAGGGCGATGCCTAAGGCATAGCGATGGAATGAATTTTTTGGATTTCTTCTCAGAAAAAAAGCATGTATGCCCGCCACAGCAAAACCTGTGGCTGAAAAAGCAGCAAGGGTCATATGAGTGGCCTCGGAGAACCACGCCTTATTAAAAATTGCTTTGAGGGGGTCAATATGAATGGCTGTTCCATTTACCCATTCAAAACCGGCAGGACTATTCATCCATGAGTTGGCTGAAATAACAATTATCCCGGAGGATATCCCGGCAAGACCTACCAGAAAACCACTGGCCAAATGCAACCTTGGAGAGATTCGATCCCAGCCATATAAATAAATACCGATAGCAATCGCTTCTAGAAAAAAAGCCGCCGTTTCCAAAGAAAATGGCATTCCAATAATGGGGCCTGCCTGTTCCATAAAAGAAGGCCAGAGAAGTCCCAACTCAAAAGATAAAACGGTTCCCGAAACCGCCCCCACTGCAAACAGAATCGCAACCCCTTTTGACCATGCTTTGGCCAAGTCGTGGCAACTTTTATTTTTTTTCTTGAGCCAAAACCACTCTGCAGAGATCATTAAAAACGGCATCACCATTCCAACGCAGGCAAAAATGCGAAATCGCAAGACAGGGACCCAGTGATCCGCAAGGATAGGGACCCACTCGGAGCGTAGCGACGGATCTTATTTTTTCTTTTTATAGGTGGGTCCCTATCGATGCAATTTGTTTTTTTCTG
>JADFYH010000034.1 GCA_015233135.1 Deltaproteobacteria bacterium | reverse complement strand
GATCATAGGCGAGGCTCCTTTCTTGTCCTTTTCAAACCAAGAAATCCTCGCCTTCTTTTTATCTCTAAGCAAAATTAAACTTTTCTTACTTTTTGCTCTTTTTTACCCCCAGTAATTAAATGCATCCGGATTGAAAATATCGCACAACTTTTAGAAGAAGACGCCGATAAGCTCGCAAAAGAGGAAAAATGAATTTCATCTCCCTGTTACAAATTTATGGCGCAGCACCTTCTACACATTGTGCTTCCATTCGCTATCCTGCTTCTGCTCTAAGTTCGCCACCGCAGAGCACTGCCACAAGCCAGCAACTGGGCCGCTGCGCACAGTTTCAATTTTTGACTTTGAATGCAGCTCCTTCTTTTCAAAATTTATTTCGGGGGATTTTTCGTAGCCCCATAGAGATCCCCTGGCGTCTGGATCCAGCTCATCTCCAACAATTTGCTCTGGCGCTCAATTCATATAGGCGGGCAAACTCGCCGGCTTCTCAGCAGCAAATTCTCCAGTTTATTTTTGAATTTCCACTTCGTGAGGAGGGCTGGCATCTTCAGTTAGATCAAGTGTCTTCTCGTGAAGCCTCTCCCGAAAGAACGGCCATTCAGGCCTTGCGCGATCATCATGCCAAATGCACCGGTATTGCGTATGTGTACGCCGCGCTATTAACGGCTGCGGGCTACAACCCACAATTTGCCTGGCGTTCTCAAAACATAAGCGGAGAAGTGATTGAACATTTATATCTCTCCGTTCAATTTTCCAGCGGAGAGCGTTACGTTTTTGACCCTCTCTTTTATGGTGTCGCTTTGCATCACGCTACTTTTTCAGAAGCGATTACCACTATAAGCCCCCGAGAAGTTTTGGCCTGGCATTATAACAATGAGGCGATTGACCTAGTCAATCAGTCTCGTCGGGGAGAAGCCCTGCAACTTTTTCGCATTGCCTTGGACTTGGATCCTCTCAATCCCCACATTCGGCGTAATCTGGAGCAGCAATAGCTTTAGACAGCTTTTAACATCCTCTACATCCAGCGCAGAAAAAACAATTTTTTTATCCAGAATTTCTTTTTTTTCACAACTCAGTGCCAAACTTGTGCGATACTAAAAAGTGTGTTTTTTTTAAAGAAAGGAGCTTGAAATGTTTCGATTACGATTACAACAACGAATAAATGGTTCAGCAAATCCCCCTCCAGTGAATGACTATGAATATACCAGTGAGTTTGTTGAAGGTCCTGATGCTTTGGGACTACCTGATGATTTGGGATCATTACCTGCTGACGCAGGGACTCCTCCTCAACAACCCGACCTCCCTGCTACAGCAGCTGCCCGCCTGAGAGAGTCTGGAGCTTTACCCCCTTCAGGAACAGTAGTGGGAATAAATCCAAGTCCGCGTGAGGTAGATGCTCAATTATCTCGGGCCTGTAATCTTTTAAATACTGCGCAGCAAGAACTACAGGTCGCTCGCACTGATTCTCATGTGGATATGACTGTTGCCCGTGCCGAAGTTCGTACGGCTCTTCAAACTGCAAGAGGCTTGCTCGATGAGGCTACTCATCCTTCGGATAGACAGGGAGTGCAAGGCAATTACAGGATTGCAACACAGCTTCATCCTGGAGGAGTGACGGTTACACAAATTCAACAACGATTAAGAACTTTGGAGGGTGAGCTGGCAAGATTGCCTTCAAACAATTTAGTGGCGGCCGCAGGGACCGGATCTCCTGCTCCGTCAGCTAGCCCCACACCACCACGGCCTGTTGCTGTGCGAACAACAGGTTTGCTAGATGCTTTAATGGATGGTGCCATTCGCCATAATCCAGCGCGTGACCTTGCCCAATCCTTTGTACATCCTCAACCACCACAATCTGCGTCAGTAGCTCCACAACCCGTTGCTGCTCGACCTAGTGTTTCTGCGCCTCCCCCTCCACCCAGTGTTCCAGTGGGGGTATTGAATGATATGGATATGCTGAATCAAAATTTACGAAGTGCAGGAGGAGCCCGAGCGAGCAGTGAAAGAACCTATTTTGTGGGGCAAGCTCAAACTTATGTGGAGAGAGCAAGGCCTGAGTTCGAACGTTTCTGTGCAGCTAATCATTTAAACAACGATTCCCCTGTTACTTTAACCGGTGGTCAGCAAAGTACGGTAGGCCAAGTAAGAGCTGAGCTTGCTGCTCTTGGGGCAAGGTATACGAGTCTTTCTAATATATGAATTAGTTTGTGACTCTTATAATCCATCCCACAATTTTTCGAGGAAAAGAGGAAAGGGGAGTATCTCAATACTCCCCATTTTTTTTTGTAAATTTTTCCGCAACGGTCCTGCGGATTATTGTCAAAATTCCGCAACTATGTTGCGGAATTCTTTTATACTAAATTCTTGCTCTAGAAAATCCCCTCCCTCTTTTTGATTCAATTTGATTCCACCAATATCACCCTCACCCTTCCCTCTCCCCTCCAAGGGAGAGGGGAAATGCTGAAGTGATCCCTCTCCTAAATTTGAGGTCTTATACTCTCTCAATAATCGTCGCCACACCCATTCCAAAGCCAATGCACAACGTAATGCAGGCATAGCGTTTGTTTTGGCGTTCCAATTCATCCAAGGCGGTTCCTAAAAGAATTGCACCGGTGGCTCCCAGCGGATGGCCAAGGGCTATGGCTCCGCCGTTGACATTGATTTTATTCAAATCAATTTCCAGATCCTGCGCGACGGCTAAGGGCACGGGGGCGAAGGCCTCGTTGATTTCCCACAAATCGATATCTTGAACCTTCAAGTTCGCTTTTTTGAGGGCCTTGTGAATAGCAGGACCGGGTCCAAGCAACATAATAATAGGATCGGAGCCCACAATGGAGGTGGCAATGATTTTTGCGCGGGGCTTGAGCCCCAGTTCTTTGGCCTTGTTGGGGGAGGCGATCAAGACCGCGGCGGCTCCATCCACGATGCCGCTGGAGTTTCCGGCGTGAATGACGCCATCGGCTTTAAATACGGTTTTGAGTTTGGCCAAACTTTCCGCTGTGGTTCCGGGGCGAAAGTGTTCATCTTTTTCAAAGAGAAATTCTTTGCCTTCCTGATTCTTAGCTTTGACGGGAACGATGCTTTTTTTAAAGCGACCTTCTTCCCAGGCTTTTGCTGCAAGACTTTGCGAGCGGGCAGCGAATTCGTCCAATCGACTTCGGGAATAGCCATATTTTTCAGCCACCATTTCGGCGGAAATTCCTTGAGAGACTAAATGGGGGAAGCGTTGATCGAGTAGAGATCCCTCCATCTTAAAGTCAATATTCATGGGCACTCGACTCATGTGCTCCACGCCGCCGCCGATGATGAGATCTTCTTGCCCCGCCATCACGGCTTGAGCTGCAAAATTAACCGCGGTTAGGCCCGATCCACAAAAGCGATTGAGGCTGACGCCTGCCACCTCTAAAGGCCAACCTGCGGCCAGCACGGCTTCGCGGGCGATCACGTTATCTTGTTCGGCACGTTGTGAAACACAACCGTAGAGGACATCGCTCACTTCTTTGGGATTAAATTTATTTCGTTCCACCAGGGCGGTGAGCGGGACGGTGGCAAGATCAATAGGGTGAACGAGGGAGAGTGAACCATTGCGTTTGCCCCGAGGGCTACGAACGGCATCGATGATTAAGGCGTCGGTCATAAAATGGGCTCCTTTTCTTTGAGTTTTTCTTCTGAGGTGGGCGATAATGGAAATAGCAAAATAGTTCCATCTTTTTTTCGTTCGTAGTTCATTTCCTCTTCATATTTTTCACAATTTTCTTTTTTGGGTCTGATCTTGACGGTGAAGTGTCCCTGCAGAAGGATATTTTTTTCGACGCAGACGACTTTGTTGATGGTGCTTTCTTGGGCGAAGGAGGGGGGAGTCAGTAGTAGAAGAGTGAAAAGGAAAAGAGTGTATCGCAAGTGAGGTTTCAATAACATTTTTCCAACACCTCCGCGCCGCCCAGCTGTTCCTTGCAGGCTTTTAGCGCCGTATCATACGCAGTGGAACAGACTTGTTTCTCGTTGGAAAAGAAAAGCTCCCCTCGAAACACAAATCGGCTGGACTTGGCCTCTAAAATTTCAAAATTTTGTTTGCCCAGGCAGGTAAATTTGTAAAGCATCTTGAATCCGGCATTGTTGTTTCGAAAATTATCAGGGGAAGAATTTTTTAAAAAACTTTTGTCCGCAAAGGGGAGGAATGCTAGTGAATTTTCTGGTTTGTTCCCTTTGATAAACTGATAATTTTCTTCTTCTGTGTCACAGCCTTCGTCGCTATCGACCGAGCGAATATAAATTTGAGCCCCTTTTTCGGGGTCACTGCTTTTGCGAAGACACACTCTTTTTTCACCGGGAAAGTCTGCCTTGGCATAGTCTTCGTTCCAGGCCAAGAGAGTGGTCGTAAAATAAAAATAGAAGAGCAGAAAAAGTGGAAATGTGTTTATGAAAAAAAATGTCCAATTGAACGATTCTTTTTCGGGTATTTTTGATTTCAATCTCATACAGAAAAATCTAGCGTCTTATCACGAAAAGCTCCATCAGAAATTTAAAGATAAAACTTTGGGTTTTTATGATTTGCCCGATCAGTCTTCTTTTCTGGAGCTGCTGCCGTCCAAGTTGAATTTTATTCGTGATCATTTTGAAACGATGATTGTTCTGGGAATTGGAGGCTCTGCACTGGGGCCTAAAGCTTTAATCGAGGCCCTTTGCGGTATCTATCAACGCCGCGTGCTTGTGGTCGATTTTTTAGATCCATTTGCCTTCACTCAACTTCTTGAAACGATTAACCTCAAAACAAGCCTTTTTACCTTTATTAGTAAATCGGGTGAAACCACTGAAACCCTCTCCCAACTTTTTGTCTTGTATCCTTTGTTAAAAAAGAAATTGGGAGCGACGTGGAAAAAGCATTTTCTGATTATTACGGATCCTGAAAAGGGTTTCTTACGTCAGTTTGCGAATGAGCAAGCATTACTCTCTTTTGAAGTTCCACCGAATGTCGGAGGGAGATTTTCCGTGCTTTCTTCGGTGGGCTTGGTGCCTGCGTATTTTGCAGGAATCCCACTCGAAGAATTACTCAAGGGTGCTCAGCAGATGCGCCAGGCTTGCTCTCTTTGCAACCTGGAAAAAAATCCAGCTTACCGATTAGCCAGTCTGCTTTATCTTTTTTACCACCTCCAAAAAAGAAACATTGTCGTGCTGATGCCCTATGCAGAAAGCCTGTTTTCTATAGCGGGGTGGTTTGCGCAATTGTGGGGAGAAAGTATCGGAAAAAAAATGTCAGGTTCTACTCCGGTTGCGGCATCTGGCCCCAAAGATCAACATTCGCAGCTGCAACTCTATATGGAAGGGCCTCAAGATAAATTGCTTGTCTTTCTGGAAGTAGAAAAATTTAAACAGGAAATCAAAATTGAAAATTCAGAAATTATTCCAGATCGCTTTCAGTATTTGACCCAGCATAGCTTTGCAAAAGTGATGAATGTCGAGCTACAGGCTACCCAACAAGCCTTGGCGGAAGCAGAGAGGCCTTCGTTGAAGATTATGTTGCCTGAACAAAACGCCTCTTATTTGGGGGGGCTTTTTTTCTTGTTAGAGATGAGCACCGCCTTTGCCGGGGAACTGTTTCAGGTGAATGCCTTTGATCAACCTGGTGTAGAGGCGGGAAAGAAAATCACCAGGGAAATTTTATCTCAATAGGCTTTTTTTAGGGCATAATGCGAGAGAGGGGAATCGAACCCCTATACCCTTGCGGGCGCCAGAACCTGAATCTGGTGCGTCTGCCAGTTCCGCCACTCTCGCTCTAATAAAACTTTCATAAAAGTTCATCTGCGGCGTTGCTCTCCTTACTCCTCTTTCAACGTACCATCAGTACGCCTCAGTCGTCGTTCGTCGAGCGCCTTGCAGCTGAAGCTTTTCTGAAAGTTTTACCAAATTAAAATTTCTAAATCTCATCCTCAAAATCGCCAGCATCCACATCCATATCCTCTTCGTCTATTTCTTCCACTCCACTCTCGTTATACGCTTGGGCCCCACAGTTTAGGCAAATACTTTCTCCGGCGAGATATTGCCCGCAGCTAGGGCAATATTCTTCAAAAGGGTTCTCATTTAAGCCGTCATCATCGCCACGTCTTCGAGGAGCCATGCACTCTTCTCCTAAAAAATTAGTTTGTTTTAATAGTCTATTTAGAGGATAACAAATTTCAACCCTTAAACTAGAATACTATGTCAAAAATCAAGCAAAGAAAAACAAATCCTCAAGAAAATATTAATCAAGCTTCACCTCAAGGTGCAAATCTTACCGGAATTTTAGATCTCACTAGTCAAGGCTATGGTTTTGTTATTTTAGAAAACACTCCAGGTTCTGATATTTTTATCGCTCCACCGCATTTGGGAGGGGCAATGGATGGAGACCAGGTCTCCGTGGTGGTAATTAAGCAAAAAGGGCGTCGCGCCGAAGGCAAAATTGTGGAAGTTCTGAAGCGATCAAAATCGAAATTGGTGGGGGAGTACCGTCAAAATGAAAAATTTTCTTATGTCTGGGTCGAAGAAGGGAAAAAACAGTTTAAAATTTATGTGGGCGCTGAAAGGCGGCTCAATGCGGTTTCTGGAAACTTGGTGGTGGTTGAAATCTTAAAGTATCCCCAAGAAGGAAAATTGGCAGAAGGTCAGGTGCTTCAAATCCTGGGAGAACGAGGAAATATCACCACCGAGGAAGAAGTCATTATTACCCAAAGACAAATCCGCAATGTGTTTCCACCAGAAGTTTTACAGGAAGTGACCCGTTTCAATGAGGGGCAAATTGAAGAGGAGTCGACCCTTCGAGAAGACTTAACCGCATTACCCTTAGTGACCATCGATGGCGAGAATGCGCGCGATTTCGATGATGGAATTTATGTAGAAAAGAAAGGCTCGGGTTTTAAGTTGTGGGTGGCGATTGCGGATGTTTCTTTCTACGTAAAACCAGGCACTTATTTGGATCAGGAGGCCTATCTTCGGGCTACTTCTGTGTACTTTCCCTATCGCTGTATCCCCATGTTACCAGAGGCCTTATCGAATCATTTGTGCAGTTTGGTTCCCGGGCAAAAGAGGCTTTCCTTTGTGGCTGAAATGGAATTTGATGCCCAGGGAGCCCGTAAAAAAAGTAAGTTTTATAAGGCCATCATCCGCTCTGCAGCACGGCTCACCTATAACAAAGTGTTTAAGATGATGATTCAAAAAGATGAAGTGCTTCGTGCCGAGCATCAGTTTTTGTTGCCTATGTTGGGAAATGCCCTTGAGCTTTTCAAGAGCTTGCGTGTAAAGCGCCTGAGTCGGGGAAGTATTGATTTTGACCTTCCTGAACCCGAAATTGTTTTGAATATAGAAGAAGGATTAGTGGCTTCCATACTGAGAGCCAATCGCAACGAAGCTCACATGCTGATTGAAGAGTTCATGATTGCGGCCAATGAAGCGGTGGGGGAGTTTATGGAAGCTCAAAACCTGCCCATGATTTATCGCATTCATGAGACACCAGACCCTCAAAAAATAGAAGACTTTGTCCTATTGGCTCATAATCTTGGTTTAAGTATGAGTTTAAGTGATCCAGTACATCCAAAGGATCTCTCAGATGTTTTAAAGAAAGTAAAAGGAGAAACTTTTGAAAAGTTGGTGAACACTATTTTACTACGTTCACTCAAGCAGGCGGTTTATTCCTCGGGTAATGTGGGGCATTTTGGACTTGCTTCAAAAAGTTACTCTCATTTCACTTCGCCTATCCGTCGTTATCCGGATTTACTCGCACATCGCTTACTAGAGGCCTGTCTCGTAGCCAAGAAAAAGAAGAAAAAAGCAGGGAGTAGTCCTTTGACTCCTCAAGAATTGCAGGAAATGGCAGAGCATTGTTCAAAACAAGAGCGCAAATCGATGAAGGCCGAATGGGAAATCCGCGATTTCTATGTGGCGCTTTTCATGCAAGACAAAATAGGTCAAGAATTTAATGGGGTTATCTCTAGTGTGACCCGTTTTGGGGTCTTTGTAGAACTCCAGGATTTCTTTGTGGAAGGCTTACTTCCCCTCCAATCGCTCCCAAAAGATTCTTATGATTTTGATGAAAAAAGACATGAACTTTTGGGAAAAAATACGAAACAGAAATTCAAAATTGGGGATGCCCTAAAAGTCTGTCTGGTAAAAGCCGACATACAGCGTCGGCGTATCGACTTTGACTGGGTCCCCAAATAATTATTTTTTTCAGCCTTTTCAAGGCTTTATTCTTGACACAACCTTCTAGCTTATTTATACCGGCCCCCTAAAAAATAAGGGGCTACAAGCTATGGAACCGTTTTTTATTGCCTTCACTTTCATCTACTTTTTCATTCTAGCGATATTGGCAGTTTTTGGGATACATCGCTACTATCTGGTTTATTTGTATTATCGCTACAAAGACTTCAGAGCCACTCATCCAAAGTCTTTTGAAGATCTGAAAGAAGTGCCTTTCCTCACACTTCAGCTTCCCATCTACAACGAGAAATATGTCTTGCCTCGTTTGATCAAGGCGGCTTGCTCTCTGGATTATCCCCGGGATCGCTTCGAGATCCAGGTGTTGGATGATTCTACTGATGAGACCACCCGTACGGCCCAACGCATCGTAAACAGCTATGCCAAACAAGGGTATCCCATTACTCTTCTGCATCGGGATAACCGCGAAGGCTATAAAGCAGGGGCTTTGCAAGAAGGTTTGAAAATTGCCAAGGGAGAACTCGTTGCCATTTTTGACGCTGATTTTGTTCCTGAATCCGATTTCCTCAAAAAATTGGTTCCTCATTTTATGGAGGATCCAAATATTGGAATGGTTCAGGCGCGTTGGGGTCATATCAATCGTGAATACTCCTTGCTGACCAAGGCCCAATCTATCTTTTTAGACGGGCACTTCGTGATTGAACACACGGCTCGTCATCGCTCGGGCCGCTATTTTAATTTTAATGGCACCGCGGGAATTTGGAGGGTGAAGTGTATTGAAGATGCTGGAGGATGGCAGCATGATACCCTAACGGAAGATTTGGATCTTTCTTATCGAGCTCAAATGAAAGGTTGGCAGTTTGTATTTTTGCCTGAAGTGATTACTCCCGCGGAACTCCCTGTAGAGGTAAATGCCTTTAAAGCGCAGCAACACCGCTGGTCTAAAGGTTCTATCCAAACCGCATTAAAGTTAGTGCCCACCATTATCAAGGCTAAAATCCCATACAAGGCTAAAGTGGAGGCCTTGTTTCATCTCACCAATAATTTTGCTTATCTTTTGATGGTTATTCTTTCCTTGTTGATGCCTTTTTCTATTTATTTTCGCTATCAACTGGGGTGGATGCATTCTTTTTATATTGATTTGCCTCTATTTTGTTCTGCCACTTTTTCTGTCACATTCTTTTACACCTGCGCCCAAAGAGAGGCTTATCCCGATTGGAAGGCACGCTTGCGCTATATCCCTTTCAATTTGGCCTTGGGAATTGGTCTGTCGGTGAATAATGCAAAGGCAGTGCTCGAGGCCTTGTTTAGCTACAATACAGAATTCAAGCGTACGCCCAAGTACGCCATTGAAAAAAACACGGACGATTGGAAAACCAAGAAATATACTAACCAGTTCAACTGGGTCACTTTTGTCGAATTGTTTTTGGGAATCTATTTTTCAATCGCCTTGAGTTATGTGATTGAACAGGGGGTGTATATTTCTATCCCTTTCATGGTGCTTTTTCAAATTGGGTATTTTTATATTAGTTTTATGGGCTTATTGCAGTCTAAGGCCTTACTTTCATTCTCTCCAAACGAACAAATGAATTAGTAGCTTTTTTTAGTCTTGCAAAAAAAAAAAGCTACTGACAAACTTACGGGGACAGAATTCAACCTTAGCTCAAGGACAAAACATGAGGTCCTACGAAGTTTCGATACTAAATCAAAAATTTGTTATTAAGTCGGATGCAGATGAACGCTATGTGCAAAAAGTAGCAGACTATGTCGGTAAAAAAATGCACGACATTATGTCGAATACGCAGAGCGTTTCTAGTCTTCGAGTTGCGATGTTGGTAGCGCTGAATGTGGCGGATGATCTGTTTAAGCTGAAAGAGAATAAAAAGAATAAGACTGCAGAAGTAGAAAAGAAAATCAAAGACATGATGACGTTGATTGAAGCTCGAATTAGTTAAACGAAGTTCAGTGTTTTCTTTACATAAACAAAGGCTTTCCCTGCCTTGTTGGTGCATGGTTTGTATTAAGTTTTGAACCTACAATCAAAACTTTGGGAGCTGTCCCTTATCATGGCGTGCCATGGTAATATGGTTCCTCCCTATTTATAGGGTTCAATCCTGTCGAGCCACACGGCAAAGGTGGGGAAATTATTTTTTCTGGGAAAAAGTGAAAGATTAGGGACTTTAGGTTTTTTTTATGATCGTATCTCAAGCATAGTTCCGGTTTATTGCTTCCAATTGAGTGTCTGGTTTACTTGAAAAAAAGCGGCAGATAAGGCAGGAGATTTTGGCGTCAGTCCGCAAACTGGATCCTGAAAGACGATACGATTTTGATTTAAAAATTCAGAATGCTTTTTTGAATTCGGATTTTTTCAGAAGCTCTAAGCATCTTGCCCTTTATTTTCCCCTCCCAGAAGAAGTATCCACTTCAGTTATTTTTGAGAGATGTATTTTGCTTGGTAAAAAGATAGCCTTTCCAAAGGTGTGTTTGGATTCAGGAAAACTTGATTTTTATTGGGTAGGGTCTTTGAAAGACTTAAGCAAAACTCGTTGGGGAGTAAAAGAACCCAAGGCCTCTTCAGCAAAACTGTCTACGCCTCATGAACTCGATTTGATTGTGGTTCCTGGATTGGCGTTTGATGAAAAAAAATATCGTTTGGGAAGAGGGAAGGGGTTTTACGATAGAACCCTTGAACATTTTACAGGTTACAAGGTGTCTTTGGCGTATTCTATACAAATAGTTTCTGAAGTTCCTCGAGAGGCTTGGGATATAAATGTGGACTCCATTATTAGCGAAAATGAGTGCATTAGTTAAGAGGGATATTCCTTTTTAATTAATAGACTGATTAGAAGGTGCAAAGGGCGACATTTATATATTCAATATTTCAACAAGCAAGGAGTGAACAATGAGTTCCATTATCGGTGGATTAATTGGACTGATAGCACTTTTGGTGGGTTCGGTACTGGGTTTTTTGGTAAGAAAAAAATTAGCCGAGGCTAAAATTCAATCGGCCGAAGCCCAGGTTCAAAATATTTTAGAGGAAGGGAAAAAAAGAACAGAAAATCTCAAGAAAGAAGCTGAGCTAGAGATTCGGGATCAAAAACTTCAAGCAAAGAGCAAAATTGAAGAAGAAATCAAAAACAGAAAATCTGAAGTAGTAGAACTTGAAAAGCGTATTCTTGCCAAAGAAAACATCCTCGATAAAAAGTCGGATAATCTGGAAAGAAAAGATCAAGATCTGATTCGAAAATCTAGGGAACTTGAGGGTAGAGAACAACAAGTAAAGACCTTGGAAGGCAAATATCAAGAGCTTGTAGAAGAACAAAAAGTTACTTTGGAAAAAGTGGCAGGAATGACTTCGGAAGAGGCTAAGAAAAAACTCACCGAGGGGCTACTGGAACAAGCCAAACTTCAAATTTCAAAAGAAGTAAAACAATACGAAGAAGCCTGTAAAAGTGAGGTCGAAAAGAGAAGTCGTCGTATCTTGTCTCAAGCCATTGAACGCTTGGCGGGTGAATGGGTAACCGAGCGCACCATTACCGTCGTTCATTTAACCAGTGATGAAATGAAGGGTCGCATCATTGGCCGAGAGGGACGAAATATTCGCACCATCGAGCAGCTGACGGGTGTGGACCTCATTGTCGACGACACCCCCAACGCAGTAGTGCTCTCGGCATACAACCCTGTCCGTCGTGAAATCGCCCGCATCGTACTCGAAAAACTCATGCAAGATGGTCGTATCCATCCTACCCGCATCGAAGAAATGGTTGAAAAAGTGAATCGGGAGATGGAAACCCAAATTAAAGAAACCGGTGAAGCCGCGGTTTTTGAGCTAGGCATTCATGGCATGCATCCTGAGCTGGTGCGTTTATTAGGGATGCTTAAGTTTAGAACCAGTTATGCGCAAAATGTTCTCACTCATTCCATTGAAGTAGGTTTTCTCGCTGGCATCATGGCTGCAGAATTGGGGATTAACGAGAAAATGGCTCGTCGTGCTGGTTTGCTGCATGATATTGGGAAGGCAGTGAGCCATGAAGTAGAAGGTTCTCATGCAATTATTGGTGCCGACATTGCCAAGAAATATGGTGAAGATCCCCGTGTGGTTCACGCCATCGCTGCCCATCATGAAGATGTGCCCCAAGAAACTGCCTTGGCTCACATCGTCGATGCGGCAGATGCCTTGTCCGGTGCTCGTCCCGGCGCACGAAGCGAAGTGTTGGAATCGTATGTAAAACGAGTGGAAGAACTTGAAAAAATTGCAACCTCTTTTCCTGGTGTCAATAAGGCCTTTGCCATTCAGGCTGGACGTGAAATCCGCGTGCTGGTTGAAAACGACAAAATTAGCGACGATAAAGCCAATGTGCTTTGTCATGATATCGCCAGAAAAATTGAAGATAACCTCACTTATCCGGGTCAGATTAAAGTGACTGTGGTGCGTGAACTGCGCGTGGTGGATTACGCGAAGTAATTCCTATTTCCCCCTCTTAAGTTAAGAGGGGGTTAGGGGGCGTTGTGGCCAATTGCATTCAAATTGACATAACTCCTCCCGACCTCCTCTTAGCTTAAGAGGAGGAGTAAAATGAAAATACTATTTATAGGTGACATCTTTGGTGAAGTTGGCAAAAAAGCGGTACTTGAAAAAGTTCCGCTTTTTCGTTTGCAGCAGCAGGTTGATTTTGTGATCGCTAATGGTGAAAACGTCAGCAAGGGCAAGGGGATTAAAATCAAGGAGGCCCACGAACTCTTTGATTGTGGTGTGGATGTCATTACAAGCGGTAACCATGCTTTTGACCAGGATGAGACCGAAGCCTATTTTCGTCAGGAACCCCGATTTATTCATCCCGCAAATTATAATTTACTTACACCCAGCAAAGGTTGGGTGATTTGTGAAGTTCATTCTGGAATAAAAATTGGGGTGATCAATCTTGCTGGGCAAATTTTTATGAGTCCGGCCAATTGTCCTTTTGAATGTGTAGATCGTTTGTTGAAGCATGAAATGCAAGGCGACGCTGATATTGTCATCGTAGATATGCATGCAGATGCCAGCAGCGAATGTCGCGCCATGGGCTGGCATTTGGAGGGCCGTGTGGCCGCTGTTCTTGGAACTCACATGCATGTGCAAACAGCCGATGAAGAAATCTTGCCTGGAGGAACTGCCTATATTACTGATGTTGGCATGACAGGGCCTTATCGATCGGTGATTGGAATGAGTGTGGAAGGGGTTCTTAAAAAGTTTAGAACCGGCATGAAGCAAAGGTATATCCCCGCTTCGGAAGATGTGCGTTTTTGTGCGCTACTGTTGGAGGTAGAAGAAAATACAGGAAAGGCGACCTCTATCCAAAGGATTCAGGAGAGAATGAAATGAAATCCATAGCCGAACAACTAAAAGTTATTAAGCGGGGTATCGTTGAGCTCATTAGTGAAGAAGAATTAATAAAAAAGCTCGAAGAGAGAAGGCCTCTAAGAATCAAGGCGGGCTTTGATCCTACTGCACCTGACTTGCATTTGGGGCACACTGTTCTGCTCAAAAAATTAAAAGACTTTCAGGCTCTGGAACATGAAGTTTGTTTTTTGATCGGAAATTATACAGCAGGAATTGGAGATCCCACCGGCAGAAATGAAACTCGTCCCCCATTGAGTGAAGAACAGATTGCCGAAAATGTGAAGACCTACCAGGAACAAGTGTTTAAGATTTTGGATCCTGGCAAAACACGATTATTCTACAATGCAGATTGGTTTGGAAAGTGGTCTGCAGTTCAACTGCTTAAGCTGCAAGCTCGAATTACTACGGCTCGTATTCAGGAACGGGATGATTTTGAGAAACGCCACAAAGCCGGTACTCCAGTTTCATTGCATGAATTGGTTTATCCTTTGTTACAAGGTTGGGACTCGGTTGAAATGAAAGCAGATGTAGAGTTGGGTGGAACGGATCAAAAATTTAATCTACTGATGGGCCGTCATCTTCAGAAGCAAGTAGGGCAAAAAGAGCAGGCGGTTTTAACCTTACCACTTCTTGAAGGTTTGGATGGCATCGAAAAAATGAGCAAATCGAAGGGGAATTGTATAGGAATCATAGAACCTCCCTCCGAGATGTTTGGAAAAATATTAAGTATTAACGATAGCCTGATGTGGAGATATTATGACTTGCTTAGTGCTCTCACTTCAGAAGAAATAAACTCTCTAAAAAAACAAGTTGGAGAAGGAAGTTTTCATCCCAAACAGGCCAAAGTAAATTTGGCCAAAGAAATGGTTGCTCGTTTTCATTCTGCTCCAGATGCTGAACATGCTGCGGAAGAATTTGACCGGGTGTTCAAGAAAAAAGATCTGCCAGAGGATGTAACAACAATAGAAATTTCCTCTCAGCGCTTACCCCTACTTTTGACCGAAGTCATGGTGAAAAATAAATTGGCGGAGAGTAATAGTAAAGCGAGATCTCTTATTGGGCAAAATGCGGTGAGCTTGAATAATGAGAAGGTGAGTGATCTCAAATATCAATTTACCCGGTCGGGTGAATTTTTATTAAAAGTAGGAAAGAGGCACTTTTTAAAAATACATTTTTCTGTTTAACCTTGAGACAAAATTACGCAGGTAGGCTTATGTTAGAACTTTATCTGATTCGTCATGGTCAAACCGACTGGAACTTAGAACGTCGCGTGATGGGCAAACAGCCTATCGGCTTGAATGAAACGGGGAGGGCGCAGGTGCAGGATTTAGCTCTGGCTCTTCAGGATCTACAATTAGATCAACTATTTTCTTCTCCCTTGCAACGCGCCCAGGAAAGTGCGGGTATTTTAAATCAAGATCGGGGACTCACTCCGAGTTTGCATGAAGCCCTACGCGAGATTGAATATGGAATCTGGGTGGGAAAAACTTTTGAGGAGGTTCGAAGCTCCACTGATTTTATTGATCCTTATGCGAACCCTCATTTGCCGGTTTGTGCAGAGGGTGAATCTTTGCAGCAGGTGAGAGACAGGGCCATTGCCTTTGTGGAGGAGCTGCGGCAAAAAGAGGATAATGCTCGCATTATGCTGGTCTCCCATGCCGATTGGATCAAGACCGTGATCTTGCATTATTTGGACTTGCCGCTTTCCAAGATTCGCCAATTGCGCATTGACAATGCCTCCATGACCTATCTGACTTTCGAATCCAAACAGGCACGAGTGCTTACGGTGAATCACAATCCCAATTTTGCCCGTTTGTTTTTGAATAGGCCTTCGTTTTGAATCCTATGAAAAAAATTAGTAAAGCAGAAATCGAAGCCCTTTCGCTTGAAGAATTAGAAAAACAGATTCGACACCACAACCAGCTCTACTTTGAAAAGGCAGCGCCTGAAATTTCCGATTACGATTTTGATCAGCTGCTGCTTCGTTTAAAAAAAATAAGTCCGAGTTCAGCCTTACTGAGTGAAATTTATCCCGACACTTCCTCTCCCATAAAAAAAACGATTAGCCATAGCAGCCCCATGCTTTCGCTCGACAAATGTTACGAAGAAAAGGAACTGCTGAAATGGGCTGAAAAATTCGAAGGAGACATCTGGGCCACGCCTAAAATCGATGGGCTCGCTACCGAGCTTCGTTATAACGAAGAAGGCAGGCTTATCCTGGCGGCCACTCGTGGAGATGGCATTGTGGGAGAAGACATTACGGAAAATGCGAGAATGATTTTGGATATTCCTCAGAAGATTTCAGCAGGGCCCCTTGAAATCCGAGGTGAAATCTACATGAGGCTTTCCATCTTTGAGGCCTACAAAGAAGGCTTTGCCAACCCCAGAAACCTGGCGGCAGGCGCCATCAAACAGAAAAATCCTAAAAAGACCAAGGCGTATCAACTTTCCTTTTTTGGTTATGATATTTTGGGCCTGCCTCTTAAAACAGAAGAAGAAAAGTTTAAACTTTTGCAGAAATTTTCTATCCCGACGGTAGAAAGTAAAAAGGTGAATCGAAAGACGATGCACGAGGCCTATGAATATTTTTTAGCGAAGCGAGCGCAGGAAGATTTTGAAACCGATGGAGTGGTCTTTAAAGCGAACAGTACTGAAGAACAAAAACATTTGGGCTTTACGGCGCATCATCCCCGCTATGCCATTGCCTACAAGTTTCAGGGTGATTCGGGCGTGACGACTTTGAAAGAAGTAGAGTGGAGCGTCTCGCGCACCCAGGTGATTACTCCCGTGGGAATTGTAGAGCCCGTGCAGCTTTCTGGGGCCACTGTTCGACACGTGTCTTTGCACAACGTGGGTCTGATGCAAAAATTGGGTTTAAGAGTAGGCTCCAAGGTATTGATGATGCGTCGAGGGGGAGTCATTCCCAATCTGGAAAATGTGATTGAAGCGGGCGAAGGGCCTGAAATTGTGCCTCCCAGCCACTGTCCTTCTTGTCATGCCGCGACGGAATTGAGGGATGATTTTCTGTATTGCAGCAGCAAAACCGGATGCCGACGCGCCAAGCTGCTGGAGCTTGAACATTTTATGAAAGTGATCGAATGCGACGGCTTTGGTGAAAAACTTTTAGAGAAACTTTACGACAATGGTTTGGTGGTGGATGCTTCGGATTTTTTCGATTTGAAAATTTCCGATTTACTCGACCTGGAACGCATGGGCGAAACCCTGGCTGAAAAACTCATTGGCAATATTCAAGCTAAGAAAAATTTGACTCTTGAAAAATTTATACGAGCTCTTGGAATTCGTGAACTGGCCAAGCACAGCGCGAAAATTCTAGCGAAAGAATTTGGCAGTCTGAAAAAAATTCTTTCTCTTCAAGAAGAAGATCTCGAAGCCATCCATACCTTCGGTCCGGTGATTGCGCGGGAAGTGGTAGAAGGATTAAGTCGGAAGAGAGGACTGATAGAGAGGTTGATTGAAAGAGTACAGTTGATTGAAATGCTGCCTGTTCCTAGTCCTGGAAAATTCAGTGGGAAAACCTTTCTCTTCACCGGTAAAATGTCTTCTATGGATCGCAGTGAAGCCGAAAAAAAAGTGGAGGCCTTGGGCGGAGAAATTGCTTCGGGTGTAACGAAAGATCTAACTTATTTGGTGATCGGCTCGGAAGGCTATGCCAATCGCGAGAAAGGTAACAAATGGCTCAAGGCGGAAACTCTAATCGCAAAAGGGGCTTCGTTACAGATTATTTCGGAAGAGGAGCTCTTGGAGAAACTGGGTTAGGATTTGCTCAAAAATAAATGTTTGGGAGTGTTCCCTTTTTCCAGAAAACCGTAGACAACTTTAATTATACACTCAGTTTTATTGGATTCAGTTGGCCTTTTTTCAAAAGGGCAATGGCCTGAGTGAGGCCTTCTACGCTTAAAGGGAACATTTTGAATATGTTGGAAATCGCGTGAATAGTGGGATGTGATTTCCAAAAGCTTTCGGTTTCTGGATTCAACCAAGTGGAGGCGGGATAGTGGTCTTTGATGCGTTTCAGCCAGGTCATGCCGGGTTCGCGTTCATTCTGCCAATAATCGATTACTCCACCTGGTACAAACAGTTCGTAAGGATTCATGCAGGCATCACCCACAATAATCACATGGAAACTTTTTCGAAATTTTTTAAAAACCTCATCCACCAGGATGGTTTTTCGGCGGCTCATGTCGGTATAGAGTTTGGAATAAATGCAGTTGTGAAAATAAAAATGGTGGAAGGCCTTAAAATGGTTGGAGGCGTGGGCGGCAGAAAACAAGGCTTCGGCCATTTCAGCGTAGACATCCATGCTACCGCCTACATCCATCAGCAGTAAAAGTTCCGTCTGATTTTTTCGAGGGGCTTCAAACACCAGATCAATTTCACCCGCATTTTTACAGGTAGATTCAATGCTCTTCTCCATGTTCAATTCTTCGGCAATACCTTCCCGATTTAATTTTCGGAGTCGTTTCAACGCCACCTTTAATTGACGCGTGTCCAGCACACGATCGTTTCGGTAATTTTGAAAACGTCGCTCCTCCGCCACTTTTACGGCCATCTTCCCCCCGCCAGGGCCACCGATTCTGATTCCAGAAGGATGCGCCCCCGAATGCCCGAAGGGAGAGGTCCCGCCGGTACCAATCCATTTGCTTCCTCCATGATGTTCTTCGTGTTGTTCTTTCAGACGTTCCAACAAACGACGGCGAAGTTCTTCTAAAGTTAAGGGATCAATCTTGGGAAGCTGAGGCCGGCTGGCAGGATCCAGGCTTTTATTGAGCCACTCCAAAAGCTCGTCGTGCAAATTCACCTGGGCGGGGATATCACGAAAACAGGCCAGAAAGGCCTGATCAAAGGCATCGTACAAGGCCTCGGACTTCACCAAAACAGAGCGGGCCAGGTAATAAAATTTATCGAGAGAAGATCCCGCCAAGTCTTCGGAGAGGGCATCCATCAGATACAGCCATTCCTGGGTGCCTACTGGAATTTTCAAGGTTCTTAAACTGTAAAAGAAGGTAAGAAGGAGCATTTTTCGGGTATTACAATTAGAACAATAAGTTATTCAACCTAAATGCAGCCATACTTTTTTAATTTTCCCTCTGTCGTTTTCTAATGACAGAAAAAATATTTAACGCTCTAAAACTAACATGGGAGCCTCTTCTACTTTCTATATTGTTTCCACCCCCATCGGAAATCTCGAAGACATCACGCTTCGCGCCTTGCGCATTTTGAAGGAAGTGGATCTCATCGCCTGCGAAGATACGCGTCACAGTCAGCATCTGCTTCAGCATTTTCAAATTTCAAAACCTCTCCTCAGTTGTTACCAGCAAAATCAGGCGGGGCGTGTGCCGCAGATTTTGGCTTTGTTGGAAGAAGGCAAGAGTGTCGCTTATATTACCGATGCCGGAACACCTGGAATTTCAGATCCCGGTCAGTTGGTGATTCAGGAAGTGATTAAGGCGGGGTATGAAGTGGTCCCTATCCCCGGAGCTTGCGCTGCAATCACCGCCTTGTCGGCATCGGGGTTGGAGACCCATCCTTTCTACTTTCATGGATTTCTTCCATTAAAACCGGGGAAGCGTCGCAAACTTTTTGAAAGTTTAAAAGTTTTGGAATCGACTCTGGTTTTTTACGAAGCGGGAAATCGCATGCACCGGTGTCTGCGTGATCTTGGCGAAAATTTTTCTGCGGAAACTCAAGTGGTAGTAGGGCGAGAACTTACCAAAAAGTTTGAGGAATTTATACGGGGCACCTTGAGTGAAGTGGCTGAAAAAATCCCCCGCGAAGGGTTAAGAGGGGAGTGTGTGGTGTTGGTTTCGACCTCCCAGAGGTGTCAGCAAGGCTAAGCTTGCCACGAGTAGGGATAGGAATAGTTCCCGAAATCCCAGCATTTTAAAATGAAACATTGTCGCAAGGGTAGGGACAAAAACAAAGGCAAGGCTAAGGAAAGCGATGCTGACCATTGTGATATAAAAGCGACGTGTTAGAAGTGGCCAGGATTCGTTGAGTACAAAAAAGATATTTCCGAGGAGCACTGAAGTGAAAGCGGCCGTTCGTGCCAACTCGATTCCCTGGGTTTTTGTCAGAAAATAAAAGAGCAGCAGTGCCCCCAAACTCACCAGCATTCCGGCAAGGGCCGATCGGCCAATCTGAGCGGAGGAAAGCAGGCCTTGCTTTTCATTCCTGGCGGCCTGGTCAGGACTCATGTTTTCGAAGGTAAAGGCAGACACAGGATGCACGATGAGTTCCAAGAGCACGATATGCAAAGGCAGCAAAAGATCACCCCAACCCAGCAAGGGCGGGCAGAGTGCCAGAAGAATAATGGGGATATGAAAGGCTACCAAATAGGAAAAGCTTCTTTTTAGATTTGAAAAAATGCGGCGTCCTTCAAAAACCGCTTCGCTGATTCCAGAAAAATCATTTTTCAGCAAAACCATCTGTGCCGACGATCGTGCCACATCGGTGGCATTTTGTCCCATACTGATGCCGATGTCGGCAAGTTTGAGTGCCGGCGCATCGTTGATTCCATCTCCGGTCATGGCCACAATTTTGCCAGAGGCTTTCAAGGCCTGTACCATTTCGTGTTTTTGTTCGGGAAGCACACGCGAAAAAATGGCACCCTTTTCATAAGCGGCAAACCTTTCGCTTTCACTCATCTTTGAAAGCTGATCTCCCGTGTACAAATGAACATGAGAATGAAGCATGCCCACTTCATCCGCCACGGCATGCGCGGTGAGTGGATGATCACCGGTGAGCATCTTCACCTGAATGCCGGCTTCCTGGCACTTCAGAACTGCCGCCTTAATCGAAGGGCGAACCGGATCGTTGAAGACCAGCACTCCTATAAATTTTAATTTGTTTTCGTCTTGAATCCGATCGCCGTTAAAAGATCCCCCTCTTGTAGCGAGGCCCAGAAGTCTTTTACCCGATTGGGCAAGGGGCGTGGTCATTTTTTCAATTTTTTGGGACTCCTCAGGACTGAGATCGCAATGCTCCAAAACCCCTTCCATAGCGCCTTTCATGGCCATGCGCCATTCGCCCGTGTCGGCATTGTGCCACACGTGTGACATGTGTTTACCGCTGAGTTCAAAAGGGTAATCGTGAATGAGTTTCCAGTTTTTAATATTTTTTTGAGCGGTCACGGAAGACTTGGCCACAATGGCGAGTTCCATCGAATCAACGACATGGATTTCGCAGGCCATCAAGGCAGAGGTCCAGAGTTCATCCGAAGCAGAGGATTCGAGTGTTTGAAGCTCTTCCAGCTGAAATCGGCCCTCGGTTAAGGTTCCGGTTTTATCGGTGCAGATGACATCCACACTTCCCAAGGTTTCGACACTGGGGAGAGATTTTACCAAAACTCCATGCTTCGACAAACGCCAGGCGCCCAGGCTCAGGTAGAGAGTAAAGACCAAAGGGAATTCTTCCGGCACGGCCGCCATGCCAAAGGTTAAGGCCACTATCAGACTTTCGACAAAAGGCCGATGTCTGAAAAGTTCCACGGCAAATAAAATGACGGCTAACAGCAGGGCGAGACTGAGTACTTTTTTGACCAAGCGATCCACTTTTTTTCGCAGCGGGCTTACTTCTGCTTCGGTTTTTTCCAGCAGTCGTGCAATCTTTCCATATTGGGTTTTTCTACCAGTTACTTCCACCAGACCCAGACCCCTTCCGCTCAGCACGGTAGTTCCAGCGTAAAAAAAGTGGCCTTCGGATTTATCCAAGGGAATCGATTCTCCCGTCAGCGCAGCTTCACTGAGGGTGAGTGTGGCGACTTCAAGCACTTTTCCATCGGCTGGCAGGGTCTGCCCTTCTTCAAAGACCAAGACATCTCCCACGACAAGCTCGCGGCTCGGAACTTCGGTGATTTGAGAATCTCTTAAGACTTTTGCCTTGGGATTGAGCGTGGCTTTCAGGGCCCGTAAGGCCTTGCTGGCCTTGAGTTCCAATACGACATCGACTGCAGTCACCGGAATGAAAGCGATAAACAAAACAATGGCATCGGTGCGGTCACCTATTAGAAGATAAAGAAAAGAAAGGCCGAGCAACATCAGGCCCATAGGGTCGAAGAGTGCATGTTTGAGTTGTGAAAAAGTAGATTCGAAATCACTGGGAATTACTTCATTGGGGCCCTGTACTTCAAGGCGTTTGCGGGCTTCGTGGCTGGTGAGTCCAAGGTTGGAGTGCGGCATTGCTATCGCAAATGCCTTATTCAAAGATATTTGTCTAAGGTTTTATGGGGGAATAAAATTACGATACGACAGCCGTCGGCGAGGGGAATGTTCGTGTCTTTATGGATTATCAATCCAACTCGTGATTTGTCTTTGAAGGCCCATGATGTAAGCTCTTTGAGCATCCGGATTTTCTAAATGCCTCTGGCTTAAAAAATCTCCAGTTAAATCAATAGGACGGGCGGATAAAAACCCCTCAGAAATTTGAGGTGCAATATCTACTCGGACACTTCTATCTTCCTCAGGATATCCCAAATAGTGGTTGGCCATCTCCATGCTCATCAGATAATTTACACTTCGCAGACGCAATAGCGAAGTTTGTCGTTCTGTCACGCTCCATTGTTCTCTACGAGCAGCCCGCAAGGTTTCGAGTAATACTTCCAATTCAAGAGTATCGGCATTACGCTCATCTCCTAGAGTATTTTGAGCATATCGATCGACTCCATTTCTAAGATGATAATAGGAAAAACTATGAAAACTTTCATGAGCAAGAGCACCCAATGCTTCAAAAGAATGTCTGAAATAAAGCGTAGGATTGCTAGAATCAGTAGGAACTTCTAGTGGAATAATTGCAGTCCTGCTGAGCAAATCTATCGTTCCGTAAGGTCCTTCTGAAGCTAAGAAAGCAGGAGGCCTTCTTACAAAGAGGACAGTTTTTATATTTTGTTGAATAAAATTCCAGATACTCCCTTCCCATCTTGTTCCATCTCCATTGGGAATACTCACCCGGATGCGACTTGCAAGGAGACGCCAATCCTCCGGTAATTCCTCTACTAATACCTCAGTTGCTGTTTGGGTATTTTGGATGGATGCCCAAGGGACTGGGGAACCCTGGCGAAGATTTTGTGCCTGATGAGATTGATTCCATAGTCGATCGAAACTGTTTCGTATTTGTTCAGAACTATAAACTCCAAATATATCTTCTCGAATCAACAATGTTCTTAATTCTTGAGTTTGAGGAGAAATTTTATCTTGAGGGCTCAAAGCGAGATACTGTCGAAAAAATTCTTCTAAAAGTGCTACTGCTTGGTGATGAAGAACAGCATCGTCTATGTCATCAGGGCTTTCCAAGACAGCCTGAAAACGGGCTTTTAAGTTATAAAAATCACGCAAGCGTCGGTCTTGAGAATTTGCTCCATTATAAAGGTTATCAGCAATTAAACTTTCCGCAGTATCGAGATGATGGGCAGGCAATAAAAACTGGATGTAGAGCATTCTTTGGAAAGCAGCCTTTTTGGCTTCACCCTCAAGCAGCCGCGGGTTATAAAAACTCCCAGACACTCGATTAAATTCTTGGTAGAGTTGCCCTGCGTCAGGAATCTCTCTTAGACGATTGTATTCTTGTTGTTCGCTAGGACTCAATCTCCAGGTACTTATATTTTCTACTATTTCCCGAGCGCTCTGATCTGCAACTCGTCGAAATACTTCTAGGCCTAAAACTCTCTCTAAAATGAGGCAAAGACGATTTCTTCTTTCAAAAATAGCAGGAGCTTCTCCTGTTCCAGAATAACGTTGAGCCTCTTGAAGACTCCTTTCATTTATTTGCCGAAGAGCTTGGAGGGGGGCGAGAGATCCTTGATGAAGGCGGTAGAGTAGGACTCTATCTTCGGGAGCTAATAAATCGTTGCTAGCCAGATAATGAAAGAAGAGAAACTCAGGGCGATTATAGACGGCAGCGGCTTGAGGGTCTCGAATCGCTTCGGTAGACATTTGAATGATTAAACTCTTAAAGGCCCGAGTGGAACTGCTATTCTGAATAGTAAAATCCCCTGTTGTGGGGTTGATACGATAAGCTCTCCTAAAATGATTCTGTAAATTAGAAAGGGTTTGGGCAAAGTGGGTGTCTGTAGCTGTTGCCCTTGTGGACGTTGTTCGAGAGACAACTCCATCGCAGAGCTGTGTGAAAGCTTGTAAATGTAAGTTCTGAAAGACAGTAGGCGCATGTGGTTGCGGGGGAGGAGGTGGGTTCGCATGAGGATGAGGAATGGGTGCCTCCTCAGAATGGCTTTGACAACCCGCCAATAATAAAATTCCTGCCCCGATTAAAATAATAGGAAGCATTTTTTAATTCCTTTAAAAAATAAGATTCATGGGCAATACAAAAGTTCGCTCTATCCTTAGCATCTTCGGCAATTCCAAGAAAAAGTTTCTTATTTTTTTAAAAAAGGATGCATTTAATTACTGGGGGTAAAAAAGAGCAAAAAGTAAGGAAAGTTTAATTTTGCTTAGAGATAAAAAGAAGGCGAGGATTTCTTGGTTTGAAAAGGACAAGAAAGGAGCCTC
>JADFYH010000033.1 GCA_015233135.1 Deltaproteobacteria bacterium | reverse complement strand
GTTTGGATTAGTCCGAAAACAAAAGGCCACTTTACTGACCGTATAAAAAAGAAAAATGTAGTGCCCCCTTATTTTTATAAGCTATTGTTTTTTAAAGAATCTGTAACCGCTAGTGCGGAAGTCGGGAAGAAAGAGCACCTCATGTACAGTGAGGAAAAATGGGGGAATCCCAATGCAGCAGAGGGATTGCGCAGTAGGTTAGGAAAGTCTATTGCTATTGCGAATCCATCCACTCCAGCACTCCGTTTCTAAAACGGAGTACTCTCACAGGATTTTTAACATCCATTTGATAATTCCAAATCTCAATATTGGATTTTAGGTATTCGCTATAGGGTCCGCTTTTGATTACTTTTAAAATTTCTTCCTCGCTCGATTTCCAACTGGGAAGCCCACATTTTAAAAGGATCTGCGCCTTGGTTTCTCCAATCGACACATAACTGAAAGAATTTTGACAGCGCTCTGGATTGTTTTTATATCCTCCATAACCCCCACTAGAAATCTTGCTGAGTCGATTGTTTTCAAAGCGCAACACTTGTACCAAACGATTAGATCCAAAATCATAAATCCAATCTTCTACAGGGATAGAAATTTTATGGATGTATTCAGATCCCAGTTTTTCAACGGTTTGCTGTTGCTGATCATCCCGAATTTGAGGTTCTCCACATTTTGCCAATACCTGAGCCGAGGTGTCTCCCTCTGACACAATTTGGTTTCCACAACGTAGGGCAAAACTGGTCCGAGATAGAAGTAGCAGAGGGAATAGAAAAATAAGTATGGAGGAGAATGGTTTCATATTTGACTAAGATTTTAAAATAAAGATTACACCTAATCCCATCGAAATGAGCAGAATCAAAACGCCTATTAGAATTAAAAACAGATCCGACAACTTCAGTGAAGTGCTGGAGTTTTGGCGGGACGAAATTAACTCTGGCGGAAGAGTCCTTAAATTTGGATTTTCTGCTGGAACTTCTTCTGAGACTTGGTTTTGCTGGGAAGCCTGATCTTTCTGTCCATCGTTTGAAGCTTCCTCATTGGAAGGGAGTAGGGCCTCTTCTTGGGCGGCTTCTTTCTTGTGTTTTATTTCCATCATTTCCGCTTCACGTAATGCCGCTTCCCTCTTTTTTCGCGAGATTTCTTCGCTGATCACATCGATATTCACATCTTGAGAATTTCGATAGAGTAACTTGATGGTGCCCAGCATGATTTTGTCGCCATCACGCAATAACTTTTCGTGGATTTTTTCATTATTTACAAAAGTACCATTGCGACTTTCCAAATCGACTAGGACAATTCCCCCCAACTTTCGAATAAGTTTGGCGTGCACACGCGAGATCACTGAATCCTCTATGGGGAGATTGCACTCTGGATCTCGACCGATATTCAGTTCTTTTATTTCCGTTCTAAATTCAATTTTTTTCCCCTCGGCACTTCCATTTAAAATTTCCAAGCTAGGGAATCCATCTTTGGATAGGGCGCCAAGAATCTTCCGAATCATTTTTACTTCAACGATGTCCGTATCGGTGTCTTCTTCCACAGCCTTGCGAAGCAATTCGTCTAAAACTCCAAACTTTACTTCGAAATTTTCAATCTTGATAAGATCGCCGGGACGTAACAACTGCTTTTCAACAGGGCGAATTTTTTTTCCGTTGAGATAAGTGCCGTTTCCACTTTTTAGATCAACAAGATAGTAATCTTCTCCCTCTTGCATAATTTGAGCGTGTTTGCGGGAAATGCTTTTGTCGGCAAGTTCTACATCGCAATCAGAAGTGCGCCCCAGAGTAATCGTGTCTTGAGGTAAGTTAAATATTTGCTCTTCAGAGTTTTTTAAGTTTTTTAATGTCAGTCTTGGCATGCAGGGCTTATTTGCAATTCACTAAGTTAACGGACGTTTTCTTTTGAGCATCAAATTCCGCAGGCGCTTCCTTGATGAAGCGGCAGATAAGAGATTGAGAAGCGGTTTTATTGCCCATTTCACCTTCTAAAAGCCCCAAAGCATAGATGGCACGATAGTGATCCGGATTGATTTTTAGGGTTTTTTGAAACCAATCCTTCGCCGCCGCTTGATCTCCCATTTTGTAATAGGAATAGGCCATGTTATAGGCGGCATCTGCGTGACGAGAATTGAATTCGATGGCCTTCATAAAACGTGTGGTGGCTTCTCTATAAAAATTGCGAGCTGTACTCATGTCTCCATTTTTTTGCGAATCTTCCCCACGATAATAAGAGAGCAGCCCTAAATTATAATAGGCCTCAGAATCGCTGGTATTGATAGCGAGAGCTTGATTAAGCTCGGTTTCGGCTAGGCTATAGTTTCTTTCTTTTAGGTAATGAACCCCTAAAGTAAGATGGGCAGCTGGGCTATTGGGTGCAGCGGCAAGGGCCCGGTTGGTGGCCTCCTGGGCTTTTGCGGTATTGCCTTGTTTTTGATAAACCTGAGCCAGGGAGAGCCAGGCATCTGCATTGCTGGGATCTGTTTCGGTGGCTACTCTAAAGCGAATGAGGGCATCCTCCAACTTTCCCTGCTCCATGTAAATGTGCCCCAACTCGATAGAAGCCAAAAAATAATTAGGATTGGCATCAGTTGCTTTTCTAAAATTTTCGATGGCTTGTTTCATTTTATCTGGTTGACCTTTATGAGTGGCCAAGGCCTTGTAGGCAATTCCCATATCGTAGTAGGCATCTGCATATTTCTTATTGGATTTGATTGCTTTGTTAAAGCAATCAATCGCTTTAGAATAATCTCCCAAGGCCGTATAAACTGTGCCTAATCCTGTCCAACCCGCCGGGTAATCTTTCTCGATTTTTAGGGCCTGGTTATAGGATTCAATAGCCTTGTTCATGTCTTTTTTCATCTTGTAAGCCAGGCCCAAATTAGACCAGGCTTCAATATATTCGGGAGAAATTTCCAGAGCTGTCTTGAACTCAAAGATCGCTTTATCTACTTCCTGCTGGTTTAAAAGCAGCCCCCCCTGATTATTATGAAAAATGGCCCTATCGTGCGGTCGCACAATGTAACGTGCCGAAAGGGCTGGAATAAAGTGAAAGGAGAAGATAAAGACTAAAGTAAAGTGAAAAAAAAGTTTTTTGAGATTCATAATGAAAGTTAAAAATAGTTAAAAATTATATAATTTTTAAGGCTTTACTCATCTTAAAGATGGTTTATTTTATTTGCAATGTCAAAGTAATATGTTACCTAAAAGAGTATGACTTTTTTTATTTGCTGTTGATCCTAATTTAGAGAAGGGACAAATTGATCATGAAAAGCGTTCGACGACCCACAATTGACGAAGCTACCCTCATTAATATCGAAAATGATTCTGATAAATCAAATAAAAATCTTATTCGAGGCTCAGAGGCTTATCCTCTCCTAGAGATTCAAAGTGGGCCCAAACAAGGGGCATGGTTTACTTTATCTCAACAAAAAGAAATTACCATTGGCAGGGCAGGAGTGAATAGCATTGTGCTGGAAGACAACAGCGTTTCTCGCTCTCATACGGTCCTGCACGAAATGGGGGGCAAATTTTTTATAAAGGATGTCGGCTCTCGCAATGGAACTTACGTCAATGAGCAACGGGTACAAGAGGATTTTCAGTTAAAGCATAAGGATAAAATCAGGATAGGAATTTATAATTTGGTTTTTCTGACCGAGGCGGAAGAGATAGACGAGGATGATTTTTTTGAAGATGAAAAATCGGAGTCAGATCGTGACTCGACTTTGTTAAATGAAGTTTCGGATATTATCCAGGTTAGTAATGAGCCCCCTGTAGAAGTTCCTCCCGAGTCGAGTCCTTCTTCAGTTTCCGAACATCTCTTGCTTCCAATTGCAAAAAATGAAAATTCAAGGATGAAGACAGTCATTTTTTCTTTGTCTCTCCTTTTTTTATTTGTAGGCCTCGCTTATACGGCCTACCGATTTCACTTGAAGAAGAAGATTCCCTTTGTTCCAAAAGAAGATGTTGTTGTACAGGTCCCGAAAATAGAGGATACCCCTAAAAATACGCCCCAAGTGACTCCAGAATCGCAAGTCAATCAGTATGTGTTGCCGCCTGAATCCCAACCCACCCAAACCACCGTGGTGACTGCTCCAGAAAACACCGCCTCTTCGGGGAGCCCCGTCTTTTTGGATGTAGACGCGAAACCGTTAGCTGCTAAGATTTTTTATCAGGGAAAAGAGTTAGGGAGTACCCCCTTCAAAATAAATGTAAATGTCCCTTTGGGTGTTCCACAGGAGCTGGTAGCGGTCTACCATTTCCAGGAACTTGGGCAGGATTTTAGTGAAAAGAAAACCTTTACTGTCTCGAAACAGGATGAAATTGTTAACTTGCGATTTGAAGGGACAGTGGGATCCCTCAACGTTAAAAGTTTGCCCAAAGACTGTTCCGTTTATTTGGAGGCTTCTTTTGCTTCCAATGAACTCAAAACTCAGTCGGTGAAGTTGCAAGAAATTGTATACACGCGTCCTATTTCGCTTCCCTATGGAAATTATAAATTGGAAATCAAACGCCCGACGCGTCTGGAGGGCTCAGAGACGATAATGGATGTAGTGAGTTACTATCGTGAGTTTGTTATCAGTGCTCAAAATACCTCCTACGAGGTTTCACTCAGCGAACAAGATTTTAAAGTGTTTCCCGCAAAGATTATCACCAATCCTCCGGGGGCAGAAGTTTGGGTAGAGTCAAAAAAATATGGCGTAACTCCCTTTGATGGGAAACTTCCCTTGGTGAAAGGCACTTTTGTTCTCAAAAAAGAAGGTTATTATGATCATGAGCAGTCCATTCCCTTAACAATGAATACTCCTTTTGCCGTAGAATTGAGTCTAAAAACTTCAGAGGCGGGGCAATTCATTAACAAGGGGAAAGAGCTTATTAGTCAGGGGCAGTACGCTCAGGCGGTGGATCAATTATCGGAGGCGCTCAAACACAATCCTTCTGCCTTTGAACTGGCGGATATCAACTATCATCTGGGATTATCCTACATCCAAACCAAAACTTTTGACGTGGCCCAAACTTATCTAGAAAAGGCGAAGGCTTCTTCTCCCCAATTTAAAAGTAAGGCAGATCTGGCTATTGCAGAGGCCTTGTTAGGGGCGGGGAATTCAGCGCAGGCCTTAAACATCACGGTCGATTTGATTTTGAATGAGAAAGATGAAAAATTAAAATCGGATGCGGAAACTTTATTTCATAAGATTTCAGGTTTAAAATCGGTATTTTTAGTGAGCACGACTCCCCCGGGGGCGAAGGTCACGGTCAACGGGCAAGAGATTGGTCAAGCCTCGCCGGTTTTATTGTCGGATATTCCTCTGGGAGTTTATCATGTACTGGTTGAGAAGCCGGGTTTCAAAAAATATGAGACACGTTTTGAAATGTCGGTTTCTACTTTCAAGCCTATCCTTATCAAATTGGAACCTCTGCACTGAATATTTGCTCTTTTCTTGACGTGTAAAGATTCTGAGCTTAGAATTTCCCTTTGGAGAGGCTTACTCCATTATAGAAAGGATATTATGACAAATCCTAGTGCTTCCAAAAAAACATCCGACGAAAGCATTCCTGGTTATCCCCGTATTGAAAAGCTCATTGACACCGAAGAGTTTGACTCTTTGAACAAAGATTTTGCCGCCGCTTATGGTACCTTAGAGAAGATTGCTCGACAAAAGGCTGGGCTAGCTAAATCCAAACAAGCAAAAAAAGTGATGAAGTCGTTGGAACTTGTCATGACCTTGTTAAAAGATTTGCTTAAATTGAAATATCAAATGGTGGAAGCGAGTAAAAAATAAGCTCAAACAGAAAAAGTTTAGAAAAAAACACTCTGCACGCAACTTTCGAAGGGCTTGTGGGCGATAATTAATATGAGAAAACGAATTTATTAAAAAGGAACTTAATTATGTCTACTACAAATGGAAGTACCCCCCCCGCAGGAAGCTCAATGCTCATCGATCGCCGAGAACTTTTACGATCCAGCCAACGGGGCACAACGAATAATTCGCCTTCTGTTTTTTCAGATCTTTTAGGGGCTGCAGGAGTGGTTGCCGAGGGTAGTGCGGGAGTTTTCGATGGTAAAAGTGTTGTTCAGACAGCCCTTTCAACGGGTGGGCAGGTACTTAACACTAGTGCAGGGAGTTTTGGTGGGTCTGGTGGCTTGGTCGGTGGCTCCTTAACGCGAAGTTTAACTACTATCCCTGCTCCTCCTGTAATGCCCGGTGCCTCCTCATTACCTGGTGCGCAAAGCCCTGCAAACGATTACAATGCCCAAATGGCAGACTTCAGTAATCAGCAGATGCAAATGACGATGCTGTTGCAAAAAACTCAAAATGAATCTCTGCATTGGCAAACTATTACCAACATTATCAAGACTCAACACGAAACCGCGATGAACGCGGTGAGAAATTTGAAGAGTTAATTCGTAAAAATAGAGAAAGACTTAAGAAGGGTAGCAATTTATGCTACCCTTTTTTTTGTTCATTGGTTAAGATTTGAGTTCCAAAACGAATATCAAGGGAGGTCTTTTATGATTAGTTTTGAGACGGAGAATTTAAGAATCATGCTGGAAGCGGGTTACCTGTACATGGCCATGAAACGTTTTAAAGAGGCACGCGAAATATTTGAAGGCGTGTGTCTCTTAGCCCCAAGTAGCGATGTCCCTATGGTTGCTTTGGGGAATGTCTCTTTTGTAGAATCCAAATTTGAGGAGGCTATCAAAGTTTATAAAAAAGCCCTGGAGCTCGTGCCTGACAGTGCTTTTGCGAAGGCCTACTTGGGCGAGGCCTATTTTTTTAATCAGCAAAAAGAAGAGGCTGTTAAATATTTGGAGGAGGCCTCAAAGCTGGATGCCCACGGCAAAACCGGGGAATTTTCACGTTCCTTGCTCGATTTAATTCGCAAAGGTTTTAATCCCAACGAACAATCCGAAACAAAATAAATCATGAATAATAAGAAAATATTTAAAATGGCGGTGCTAGTTTTTTTGTTTTGTTTCTCCGCATGTACAAGAGTGGCCTTGCATCAAGATCTTAAGGAAAATGATGCCAACGAAATTCTGGTGGCCCTGCACGATCGGGGGATAGAAGCCAAAAAAACTCGAGAAGAAAAATCCCAGCAGGTGTCGTGGAGCATTGAGGTCCTTGCCAAAGACGAACCTTTGGCGCGTAAAATCTTGGTGGATAATAAGCTGCCAAAAACCAGGGAATTGGGCTTTTCGGGTATTTGCAAAGAAAAGGCCCTTATCCCTACCCCCGAGGAAGAAAAATGCAGAAGGTTGTTGGCACTGAAAGGCGAGATCATTAATTCACTTCAAAGTATTCCAGGGGTTGTAGAAGCCGATGTGGTCTTGAATATCCCTGAGGTGAGTGAGTTTGCGGTTGAAAGTCAGCCCAATAAGCATCCTACAGCTTCTGTAGTCATTCGTGTTCGAAAAAGTGCAGATGGTAGTGATTTAACCGAGGCTAAGGTCCAGCGTTTTATCTCCAATGCAGTTGAAAATCTGGATCCCAGGGATGTGGCCGCAATTATTACCTATGTCGATAATCCAAACCTGGTTGTTGCTGCAGAAAAAATGGTAAATTTTGTGAGTTACATGGGACTACAGATTTCGCCAGAATCTAAAAATCGTTTTAAAATTTATTCCCTATCTACCTTAGGGATATTTATTTTTTTATCTGGGGCTTTAATTTTTACGCTCTTTCGTCTCATTCAACTTCGTCAAAATTCTTCTCAGGATGACAATCAGTCCGGACGTAGAAATGGCGGGGGAGGGGCTGATCCCAGGCTCTTGGGTGCACCGGATTCTGGATCGAACGATATTCCCTTAATCTCAGACGTGGGATCTCAAAATTTAAAGTGATAATAAACGCATTTTTTACGAAACTTTTGAACCCTTCAAAACCGATAAGTTAGGTGTATGGTTCAAAAGGGAGGTTTTTTATGGATTCACCCAGCAATACGAATTTGCCGACGATAACGCCTGATGTCATGCGCTTTGAATATCGCCAGGTGGTGGGAGGCAATGCTTTGGATAAGCCTACGGCCGGTGAAAAATTCAAACGTTTCTTGGCCAAATTTGTGAGTTGGGGAAGTGCTATAGGCTCTATTGTAGGTAAGTTTTTTGGACCCATAGGAATGGCAGCTTCAGCCGGCTTGTACGGGGCAAAGAAACTTGCAGATGGGGCGGTTGCTCGCATGGATAACAAACGTGCCCAGGATGCAGCTTTAGATGAAGGCTCAGCGTCTTCACAAGGGGTGGAATTTGAGGCTCCAGGATTTAATAGTTTTTATCAGCAAAATGTGGCGGCGGCGACTTTATCACCATCATCAAACACCCCTTCAGTACAATGGGCTCCCTTCACTCGAGGCTTAGAAAAAGAAGTTAATTCAAGCTTAAGCAATAAATCAGGGATGACTTCTCAACTGATTGACCGCGGAGTTTAATTTTTTTGAAGAAGGAAATTTATGGCGGATCCTATTAATCGACATCGGCCTCCTCCGCCGATGGGCTGGGGCTTGAACGCGCCTCTCTCTTCTCAGAAAACGAGCAACAGTGTTGCGAGTAAATTTGAGTTAGCACTTAATCCCCAAGAGGTTCTGAAAAGTTTGGGAGGAGTACTTCAAGACCAGGAACTTTCATTTCGAGAAAGAAAAAAAGTTTTTCAGGAAGTAGTCAGAAAGGTGATTCAAAACCCTACGAATCCCTATTCCAATTTAGGCTCAAAGATGAAAGAGGACATGGTGAATCAGATTTCAACTGTTTTAGCGGATTCGCCCATTAAGGCCCCGCGTTTTACTTAGGTCTCTGTACCTTCTTTGAGGAGGTGTTTGGGGAGTTTAGTCCACAGTTTTTTTATTTTTTTAAATTGTAGTTGGAGGTGGGTAGAAAAAGATTATTTATTTCAAAGTGTTGTTCTTTGAAAAAAATAAAAAGCTAAGACGGCGAGATGGCATGGGTTGTGCTCTAGTTTAAGATTGGAGTCGATGAGTTCGTCGTAGAATCTTAAACAAGGGAGGACTTCGATGGGAACTAATACTGCCCAGTTGTCTCAAAAAAAAGAAAAAGCAGTTCTCTTTCCGCTTCGAAAAGTCATGGCAAAAAATGAAAATGCCGAACGAGACGTTTTGATTCAACAATACCTCCCTTACGCAACTTCTATTGCTAATAAGGTTTGTCAGACTTTGTCTAATGATGCGGATCGCGAAGAAATTATAGGGAATGCCCGCTTGGGGCTTTTGGAAGCGGCAAAGCGCTTTGATCCCAAGCATAATGTTGATTTCAAGACCTTTTCTTATTACCGCATTAAAGGGGCTATTTACGATGGCCTTCGCAAAACAGGTTGGATTCCAAGGTCTCTGTACGCAAGGATCAAGTTTGAACAGGCTTCGAACGAATACCTGCAAAACCTATCCGAGAAAAAACTTCAGAAAGATAGCAGTCCAGAGGAAGAAATCAGTGAAGTTTATGAAACAGTCAATTCACTCGCTTCCATTTATATTATTTCAATCGATGCTAATGAGGAGCCTCTCGACTTAGAAGATAAGAAATCAAACGATATTGAAAGTAAGGCAGAGTTCCAAAAAGTTAAAGAATTTATGCGGCAGGCAATAGAGGAGTTGGGAGACAAAGAACGGAAGTTGATAAAAATGTATTATTTTCAAAATAGAACTTTAGAAGAAGCAGGTGAAAAATTGGGTTTGTCTAAATCTTGGACTTCGCGCTTGCACTCTCGAGCTCTTGAGGTGCTGTTTAAGAAAATTAGCACCATGCAAATTAAATCAAATTCGTAATGTTGTTTTAAAGGAGAATGATATGGATCCAATTTTAAGTGAACTCAGCAGAACAATGATTGATAAGGTTGCTCCAAGCTCAGGCCCTGCTCCGAGTGAAGGTGGAGGGTTTAAGGCGGTGCTTGATCAAACTCTACAAAGTGGCAATGTATCTACCGATAAAATGCTTGAGATGGTGGATTCTGGTTTTGGAAACAAAACCCAGCTTTCCGGAAATTCTGCGGAGTCCATTCGTGTGGAATTTGCTCAGAATGCCAAGGAAGTGGGTGATGTAAACCCCAAAAAAGAGCAATTTTTCGATTTTTTAGGGGATTTCAATCGCGAACAAAACAAGATGGAAGAATTGTTGAGTATGGCGAGTTCCAAAAAATCGATGAATCCTCAAGAGCTTTGCGCGGTGCAGGCAGCCATGCAGAAGGCCAGTATGGGGAGTGAAGTGTTGGTTCGTGGAACTGAACTCGCTGTCCGTTCCGTACAGTCTACTATCAATTTGCAAGTAGGTTAGTTTTTTTTTAATCATTCATTGAGAACCCCTCCTATTTAGTTTTTAATAGGAGGGGTTTTTTGTTTGGGAAAAACTAAAAAGAAGATAGAATAAACTCCATATGACCCCCCAAGGAATTGCACAGATAGATAATTCAAAGAGAGTAATGGTAATGCTGGCCTGCTTGGCGGAGCATGAAAATGCATTTGAATTATTTCATTTTGGTTCAGAAGCGTTAGAAGCGTCTTTAATAGACTTCACTCGAGAAATTCTGAGCCTCCCCAAAAATGACAGGCAAAAGTTTATTCTTAGGGAATTTAGAAAGTTCAAGGAGCAAGAGAAATTAAGACCTGTCGAAGAGCTTCACATGGGTTGGCTCCAGGAAGCCTTAAAACAAGAAAATCCTTTTGTGGTCATCCATTTGATCCGCCCATTGGGACATTCTAAGGTAAAGCAAATCTTGCAGGCTATGCCGGAAGATTTTCTGAAAAAATTAAGAATTTTTGACAGTAAGGCCCAGCTTGATCCTGCGCTTGTTGAAATTCTGCAGAAGCGTTTTTATTCCCAGTTTTATTATGAAAAGCCCTCAAAAAATTTTGAGGAGCAACCTCTTGCCATCCTTTATTATTTAAAACTTGATTTTCTAAAATCTTTTCTCAGTCAAATTGGTCTAGAACGCTTGGCGCTGGCCTTCAAAGGGCTTCATAAAAGTGCACTCAAGGCCCTTTTTAATCGGCTTCCTCTAAAAGATGCGAAAACTCTGCAACGGCAGGTTAAATCTATCCAAAAGATTTCCCCCCGTGAAATTTCAGAATCTCAAAGTTTGCTTTTGAACCTGGCTTTGGAGACGATTGAACCCGAAAATCTTTTTTTTGAGGTTGGGCTGGCCTACATTACGAAGGCTTTTATTCCCGAAGATGCCAATTTGAGTAAGGCCATTCAATTGAGATTGCCGCCAAAGATGGCTTATCTGTTAAAACGCTACTTGGAGCAAAATCGAGTTCGAGAGGCCTCAACAGTACGTCAGCGTATTTTGAGGTTTATTCAGGAAAAAATAGCAGACTTACCGAGCCACGCTTTTTATTAAGAGGCCTTATGGGGACTATTGTTAAAAAAGAAGATTATAACAAACGGGCGGATCTAAAGTCGAAAGTAGACCAGACCTATCGCCACGAAATGTTTCCAGTTCATAGTGGTGGGGTCGTTTCTAAAGATTTAATGCAGTCGCAAGATCAGGCGCGTGTGATTTTGGAAGAAGCCAGGCAGGAAGCCGAACAAATCCGCCTAGAAGCGCGTCAGCTTTTGCAACAAGTTGAGGAAGAAAAGGTGCTTACTCAGGAACGTGCTGAAAAGCAGGGTTTGGAAGAAGGCAAGAAAAAAGTGTTGGAATATTTGAATCAGCTTTATGTTTTGAAAGATAAATTATCTGAAAATATAGAAGCTCAGCTATTAAAACTCTCTTTTGCTATTGCAGAAAAGGTAGTGGGTAAGGTTTTAGAAAGAGACGACGAAGGACTGCTGCAGATTGTAAAACAGGCAGTAGGTGAAATTAAGGGGGCAAAGCTGACTGTTCGATTACGACCTGAAGATTACCAGCGCATTAAGACAGAGGAGCAGGCCTGGGTACTTAAAATCGATGCGGACAAATCCATAGTCTTTAAAGAGGACCCTTCCGTAAAATTGGGAGGTTGTTTGGTGGAATCTGAGATCGGTACGTTAGATGCCCAGCTTGAAACCCAACTTTTTGCCATCAAAAAGGCATTAGGCCTATGAGCAATATTGATTTACCCGAATTGATCTTAGAGGAATCGATTTTGCCCCAAATCGATCTTTCACGTTACGTTCGAGTGTTAGATTCCCTCTCCACTTATCGTCTTAAAGGAAAGGTGGTTGAGCTAACCGGTCTGGTGGTAAAGGCCTCTGTTCCTGGTGTTCGTGTTGGAGAGCTTTGCTATATCGAAAGCGCACACAAAAAAATGCCCATCAAAGCCGAAGTGGTGGGGTTTAAAGACAAAGAAGTATTGCTCATGCCTTTGGGAGACTTGGAAGGGATAGGCCCAGGAAATGAAGTTCTCCCGAGTGGAGGGACTCTAAAAGTAAGAGTAGGAAATAATCTGCTGGGTCGAGTACTCGATGGATTGGGTGAGGCAATGGACATCGAACAACGAGGGCCTCTTGAGCTTTCTGAGGAATATCCCGTTATGGCTTCTCCGCCTGATCCCCTGCAACGCAAGAGGATATTGAAACCTATTTCGGTAGGGGTAAAGGCCATTGATGCGTTACTTACCTGCGGGGAAGGGCAGCGCGTTGGGGTATTTGCCGCGGCAGGGGTTGGAAAAAGCACTACCTTGGGGATGATTGCGCGAAACACCGAAGCGGAGGTGAATGTGATTTGCCTTGTCGGAGAACGCGGCCGTGAGGTGCGTGATTTTATTGAACACGATTTGGGAGAGGAGGGGCTGGCAAAATCGGTATTGGTCATTTCCACCTCTGATCGCCCTTCTTTAGTGCGCTGTAAAGCTGCTTATGTGGCGACTTCCATTGCGGAGTATTTTCGAGACCAGGGTAAAAAAGTTTTATTAATGATGGATTCTGTTACCCGTTTTGCCCGAGCCTTGCGTGAGATTGGTTTGGCGGTGGGTGAGCCTCCTGCTCGTCAGGGGTTTACACCCTCCGTGTTTTCGACTCTCCCCAAACTTCTGGAGCGAGCAGGCAATTCTGCAAAAGGCTCTATCACAGCCTTTTATACCGTGTTGGTAGAGGGGGATGACATGACCGAGCCTGTAGCTGACGAGGTGCGCTCCATCCTCGATGGGCATATTATTCTTTCTCGAGACTTGGCCAGTCGTGGGCATTATCCCGCTATTAATGTCCCTGACAGCATTTCACGCGTTATGAGTAACGTGGTGGATCCGGAGCATTTAGAGGCAGCCCAAAAGTTAAGAGAAGTTATTGCAAGTTATGAAAAAGAAAGAGACCTCATTTTAATTGGTGCTTATGAGCAAGGCTCAGATCCGAAAGTGGATTATGCCATTGAAAAGATTGAGGAGGTAAACAACTTTTTAAAGCAGCGTACCGATGAAAAAGTGGATCTTCCAGACAGTATCGAACAACTAAAAAGCATATTCTTGTAATTTATTGTTAAAAAAGACGAAACTTTATGGGGCTGCCCAAACGATACAAATATAGGCTAGAAGCGCTTTTGGTTGTGAAGGAGCGAAATAAAAAGGCTGCGGAGGCCGAGCTTTCTCACGCCAAGAAACAATTGGAGGAAGAGAAGCAAACATTAAAACGATTAGAAGAAGAAAAAAAAGGAATCATCGCTGCTAAATTAAATGCTCGTCTAAAGATGAGTCAGCATATGACCTCAGGAGAGACGAGGGTTTTTGATTCTTCGATTCACTTAAATTATTTGGAAAAATTGCAAGACGATTTGACGAATAAAGACCAGGAAATAAAGCTTCAGCATGAAAAAATTGAACGTGCAGAAGAGAGAGTGAAGACTGCAAAAAAAGATTTTATTCAGGCCTCTAAAGAGCTTCAGACGATGGAAAAGCACAAAGAAATGTGGGTCAAGAAGGTGATGAAAACGTTGGATGCAAAAGAGCAGAAAGAAATGAATGAATTGGGGAATGCCATTTTTCAAATACGTAAAATGGCTTCTTCCAATAAATAATTGGTTTTGAAATTCGCTCAAAATGAGAGGAAGTTTTATGCAAGTCGAAAACAATAGACCCTCTGCTCAAGAGCAGGCCACTGCAGACGATAAAAAAAGGCAGTCTCAAAATAATAAGAATAATGTTTCTCAAGCGAGAATAGGCCAACAGGCGGGTAGAGCCTATCAAACCAAGGAATCCAAAAGCGCCTTTGATAATGTTTTAGACAATCTCATTCAAGAAAATTTACAGACAAAACCTGAAGAATCGGCTTCTGCTTTTGAGAGCAAATTTAAGGAGAAAGTCCAAGAAAAAGAAAAACCAAAAGAAAGAAATGAATCTCGGAGAGATAAAGATTCTGATTCTAAAACCCATCGTTCGGAGAGCACCGAAGGTTCAAAAAATGTGAAGGATTTAAGTTTACGCCAACAGGTGAATGCAAAACAAAATTCGGGAGGTGGATCGGGAGGGAGTAGTGGAGGAGGACAGGGTGGGCAGCAGAAAGGACAGGGGGACTCTAAACAATTTTCAGGAGGGCAGGGGCGTTTTGCCGCACTGCGTACGGAAGCGAACCCAGGCCCAGCCAATATAGCAGTTCCCCGAGTGGATTCTTTTTCTAATATCGAAAAAACTCAAAGACCCACGCCAAGTTCTCAGATCCCCAAACAAGTACTCGACCAGATTATCCAAGTGATAAAAGTGGGAATGAACAAAGACGATCAAAAAGAGATACACCTGGATCTTTCCGAAAAAATATTTCGCGGGCTCTCGCTAAAGGTTACGAGTAAAAATGGTAAAGTGGAAGTCTCTTTTATCACGAGTGACCCTCAAGTGAAGCGCTTGTTCGAGAGCGAAAAACAAAATATAAGTGAAGCCTTGCAAGAAAAAGGCGTGCAGCTTTCCCAGATTCAGGTAAAGTTTATGGGCTAGGGAAAAAAGAAATAGCTCTTCTTGTAACTTCAATGTAAATTGTTGAGCGACTATGGATAAGACCTCATCTCCAGTTGTAAAGCCTTATCAGTTTGAAGGGCTCACAAAGCTGAGTTCTCGGGATCTTCAAATTGAAGAGGCTCTCCTTTCTTATCTGCCTTTCCAGTTGGATGAACTCCCCATTAAACGAGCAGTCGAAGAATTTCTTTCTCAGCAGTTTCGTGAAGAGGCTAAGATCAGCTTGGAGAGAATTGAAGAATCCAATTTAAGAAAAATCATGCAAGCCCTGCCAGAGTTCTGTGTGCTGGGGCAGCTTTCAGTACAACCCTTAGAAGGCAAAGCCTTTGCATTATTTGATTACACATTTATTTTTGGGCTTATTCACCGTCTCTTGGGTGCCAAGGGCGAGGTCCCGATTGAAATGCGCAATCTGAGTGTTCTTGAGGAAGGGGTGCTGGAATTCCTAATTTTAAAAGTACTTTCTCTTTTCTATAATGCCAACAATCAGGATACTTCGCTTCAGTTTCGTTTTGAGGCCTTGCACCAGGGAACAAAAAAACTGGCTGCCTTTCAAAGGCAGGAAACAGCAGTGGCGCTTGTTCATCTGCGGATTCAAGTGGGAGGACAATCGGGCTATTTGCTGATAGCCTTGCCGCATCCTCTGGTTGAGGGGTTGTTTCTGAAAACAAGGCATTATTCGGAGGATTGGCTACTTCAGTGGAATAAACGTTGCCTGAAAAGGCTCTCCGAGATGGACTATATCAAAACTCAGGTGCTGGCCGAAATCGGTTCGGTGACATTGACTATTGCCGAAAAGAATCAGCTGGAAAGAGGGGATGTCATTTTGTTTGATCAGACCTTTTGTCATTTTAGTGATGAAATACTTTCTGGAAATGTGGTGGTTAAAGTAGGGGAGAATGCAAATCAGGGTTTTTTGGCTCAGGTGGTTTCTGCGGAATCCCCAGTGTTGGTTAAGGTGATTGATTATTATGGAGGAAATCATGGGTAAAAACCCTGAAGATCAATTTGATATGTCCGATTTTAACATTGGTGACAATGCCTACAATGATAGCGCAGATCGTCATGGGCAAGCGAGTTCAGAGACTGAAGCCTATACAAACCCCGAAAAAAAGATTGTGAATTTGACCTCTGATATCCCCGTTCAGATTGTCGCTGTCTTGGGTAAAAAATCGGTAACGGTGAAGGATGTGGTTTCTATGAAGATGGGGCAGGTGTTGGAGTTGGGGAAGATGCCCAATGAAGCTATCGATTTAGTCGCCAATGGGAAACTCATTGCCAAAGGAGAGTTGGTTGAGATTGATGGGCGACTTGGAGTACGCATTTTAAAAATATTTGATTCATATTAATCATGCTAACCCTTTTACTTAATATTGCCGAATCTCAGCCCGTTTTAGATCCAGCCGCACTTCCTGGATCCGAACTTAGTTTTGGTTGGATGTTTGTAAAAGTGATTGTTTCGATGTTGCTCGTGAGTGCTCTGGCTTTTTTGGCGATCAAGTATTTGATTCCAAAATCACCCTGGATGAAAAACTTGCAGGGATCCAAAATCCAGGTCTTGGAAAAAGTAGGGATTGAACCCCGAAAAAATTTGTATCTGGTACAGGTGGCTGAAAAGGTAGTGTTGGTCGGTAGCAGCGAGCAAGGCCTCTCTGCTTTATTAGAATTTTCAGTGCAGGATTTTCAAAAGAAAACATTTAGTGTCCCGGATCAAAGCCATGAAGCCAAACAAAAAGCCTAGTTTTATTTTCCCCTTCACTCTTCTGATAGTGGTTGTTTTTTTTGCTGAACCCCTTTGGGCTCAAGGAAAATACGACCAAGGCGTGTCTAAGCCTCTGATGATGATGGTCGCCTTTGGGGCGCTTTCACTCCTGCCCATCATCATTATCATGATGACCTCCTTTGTGAAAATTTCCGTCGTACTGGCCCTCATTCGAAATGCCCTGGGAACCCAGCAAATCCCTCCCAATCAAGTGATTACCGGCTTGTCGTTAATCTTGACGGTTTATATCATGACCCCCGTTTTTATAGACGTGTATCATAGTGCAGAATCGGTGATTCAACAAAATTCCAATGAGGGGTTTATGTCTCAGGCGACTTTGGCTTTGGCGCAAGAGGCGGTAAAGAAAGGGCAGGAGCCCTTCAGGGCTTTTATCAGCAAATTTGCGCACGAAAAAGAGAGGAGTCTGTTTTATAATTTAGCCAGAAAAATGAGAAGGTCGGAAGATCGTGAAAGTGTTCAAAATAGTGATTTTCTGGTTTTAATTCCTGCCTTCGTGGTGAGTGAGCTTTCCCGGGCTTTTCAGATTGGCTTCATCGTTTTTTTGCCGTTTTTGGTAATTGATATGGTGGTGGCGAATATCCTGTTATCCTTGGGCATGTTTCAATTGTCCCCTGTCACCGTTTCCTTGCCTTTTAAGCTCTTGTTATTTGTATTGGTAGATGGCTGGTTCTTGATCGCCAAGGGTTTGGTAATGGGTTATATTTAGAAAGAATATTTATGGAAAATAGCTATTTGGTAATGATCTCAAAACAGTCTCTTTATCTTGTCCTTATTCTTTCAGCCCCTCCTGTATTGGTGGCCATGATTCTGGGTTTAATGATTTCTCTTTTGCAAGCCACTACCCAAGTTCAGGAACAAACCCTTACATTTGTCCCAAAATTAGTGGCCGTAATGGTGACTTTAGCACTCACTGGCCCGTGGGCCATGCTTCAATTGGTGAGTTTTACCATGACCTTGCTTGATCAATTTCCAAAGTACGTCCGCTGAGGCCTTGCCCGATGAATGCTTTCTCTCTTGACGCCAACGATATTTTCAAGCTTTCCAACAGCTTTTTATCTTTTCTTTTCATCGGCGGCCTTATTTTTATTCGCATCATGGTAGCCTTAAGCCTGACACCTTATTTAGGTGCCAGGCCTGTATTAGGGACCGTAAGAACCGCCCTGGCATTCGCTCTCACCGTTTTTTGCTATCCCCTCATTGCCCCTTTAACTCCCTCCAATCAGATTCCGGAAAATGAGGTTATTTTATTCGCTCTTTTTTTAAAAGAGGCCTTTTATGGCATGCTCCTGGGCCTAATTAACACGATGGTGTTTTATGGAATTCAATCGGCAGGAAATATGGTGGATAACCAGCGATATGTGGCCAATGCGCGTATTTTTAATCCAGCCCTGGCCTCTCAAGCCTCTCTTTTGGGGGTATTTCTTTTTCAATTTTCCATCGTCATTTTTATCCTCATAGGAGGGCATTGCTATTTTTTAGAGGCCCTGATCACCAGCTTTCAGAAGGTGCCTTTATTGACTTTGCCCACCATCGCTCCCGGTTTTTCTCCCTTGCTTGAGTTTGTAACCCGTTTATCGGCAGATACCTTAATCATCTGTCTGCAACTCTCAGCACCCATTATCATCGCCATCTTCATTGCAGACCTCGTTTTGGGGATCATGAACCGTATTGCCCCCATGATTAATGTCTTTGAAATGGGTTTTTCCATCAAGGGCTTTTCAGGGGTTTTGTTATTTTATTTGGCATTGCCTGTTATTGTGGAGCAGTCCCAATATTGGTTTAAAAAAATGATTTTTGCCTTCCATCAAGTGGCAGTAATATTTAGCTAACTTTTTTATTAAAATAGGCTAAAATCAAAGCAACTTAGGCCCCTGTGCTACCCGATACATAAGCTGATGTATCTATCATAAAAGGAGCATTCTATGCCAGTTTCAGGATCCCGAGCCCCAACTAGTCGACAAGATAATAATATAGACCCTTCTCAAACACGGGATGTGAGGCGCGACTCTACTAATAAGAGTTCTCGAAGCGATTCTAGCCCAAGAAGTACTGATAATTCAGGAATGCAGGCAGGTTCTGCTGCAGACTTGGTGGAGGCCTCTTCTTCATCCGAGTTTATGCAGCAGGTAGCGGAGGCTGCAAATCTAAATCTTCCCTTCGTTCCCTTCACTAATGCTAGCGGGCAGACCGTATTTTTTACGCTCAACCAGCTTCAGAATGCGGGGCTGTTGCCAAATCCCAATAATCCCCCTTCAGCAGAAGGCGAGGTCCCAGAACCTTTTGTAAGTGCGCAAGGGGACAACAGCGGCTTTGGGACATCCAGACACACGCTGAGCGAGGGTTTAGGTCGTACAGTTTCTGAGAATACGACTGGCCGTGGTGCTTATGATCCGAACAATCCGCGGAGTATCAATCCCAACCAAAACAACTCCTTTGATTGGGTGAGCCAAAACACCCGTATGTGGCAAGGGTTAACCCAAAGTAACCAAATGGACGATCAAATCCAGGAAACCAAACAAAAGGCACAAGAAGCCGACAAGGCCTTTGTAAAGATCAAGCAAATTGCCCTTATGGTAATGATGGGGGATTACGTCGGTGCCCTGAGAGCAATGACGAATGAGCAGGAAGCCTATACAAAACAAATAGCCAGGGAATATTTAACTCAAATGAATAAGTCCAAAGACGTGAAGGCCATGCTGGCCAAGACCATGGCCAATTATGCTCCCCCTATGAACACGGGTTCTACCGATCCTCAAACCATTGCAAACTTTCAAAACAAGCAGGCCAAGTATTCTCAAGTGATGGGGCTCATGACTAACACCTTGCAGGAAGTTTCTACCAGCGATCGACAACTGACCGATGGTTACACCGAAGTCATTCGGAAACTCACTGAAAGCTACGAAACTTTGTCTAACGTTACCGAAATAAACAGTCGTGCGATGAAGGCAATTACAAGGGGATAAAAAGTAAATGACCTTTCACGAAAAAAAACTTAAGATCATCTCTCAATCGATAGGGGGATAGATATGAGTCAAGGTGTGAGGCTTTCAAAAGAGGCAGAAGAAAACAATGCCTGGTTAGATCGTTTCATTGCTCTTTTAAAAAGTATTTCCGAAGAAGATGCAAAAAAAGTAGCCGGTCAATTCGAAAGCTATCTTGAGGGCAAAATCAGCTTGGCCCAGCTGGAATCGATAGATCCTAAACTTTTAAACCAGCTTGCCCAAACCGGCTATCTGTATCTTAAAAGTGGAAAATATGGGGAAGCTGAAAAAATTTTTGGGGTGCTTTCTTTTCTAGACTCAAAAAATGTTTTATATCAGACGGCCCTGGCTTCGGCCTATCACAAGGCTGCTAAGCTGGATGATGCGCTGGCCGCTTATACTATTGCCCTGGAAATTGACCCTAAAGAAACAAGTGCTCGCATTAATCGAGCGGAGATATTGTATCAGCTGGGATATTTCAACGAACCTATTGCAGAGCTCGATTTTGCTTTAAAGAATCCTAAACTGGAAAGAAGTTCCTGGTTGAGTAGAGCCAGGGCCTTGAAAAAAAATATTACTGAAGAACGCGACAGGTTGAAGATTCCCAAACAGGAGTCTAGGCTTTTCGAAAAAATAAATCGTGAGTAACCCCTATGGCCGGAAGAATTGATTCCTATGCAAGTAGCCTGTGTAAAATTAATCCCCAGGTTTCCACTGCCGAGGAGACCGCAAAAAAGCTCAATGTTGATAAAAGCCTTATCGAAAGAGCTGCTCAAAAACTGGGCGTCGATGTTTTGGCTGATCCAGCGTGCAGGAATTATTTTAAAACCATGGGGCAAAGTCTTCAGGTTCTAACTACCCGACATTGGGAAACCGATTATAAGGCAGATGCAGGGCGTGTTGCAGATCCTCGGGCTTATACACAAACCGCTTTTTTGGCACGGGACACCTCTCAGGGGCAGCTTTATCAAGACAGAATTCCAGACATCAGTGAAGGTTTGATCAATCACTGGCAGGAAATCGGTTTTTTAAAGCCCAAGCAGGCCGAGGCCATGCATAAGATTTTCTTCTCCAACCAAACTCCTTCAGCGGATCAAGAGGTTTCTGGGAATGACCAGGACGAATATGCCCAATTTCTGGAAAACTTTTCAAGAAGAGAAGACGCTTCGGTTCAGGCCCAGCAAGTGAGGGGATATGAAGCTTCCCCCGCTGGTGGGGCTAAAGGTCATACCATAGGAATGGGACTTACGCGTAATTTGATGGGAGGAATCCCTTCAGCCCCCCCTCCACCCGCTACCCCTGTGAGTGTCTTGGGGGTTATGGACCCGGAGCAAAATGATAGAGCAACTTTGAATAGTTATTTTTCAGAAGATGATTCTGCACGAGGCTGGATTGGAGGTTTATTGGATTCAGAAAGTAAAGCTCGCGATACGGTATCCAACCTGGTTTTACAGACAGAAGAAACTGCGCAAAAAAAGCGGGATATCATGGCCGAACTTTCGGGTATAGATTCTTCTACTCCAGAAGGTGCCAAAAAACTTGCTTTGGCTCAATATAATTTAAGTGATGTTCAAGACAGTGAAAGGCAACTGACCGACCAAATGCAAAATGTTTTGCGTTGGCGTACCGAGCGCATAGAGATGGTTTCAAAAATTTTGGATATTCAAAATCAAAGTCTAAAACAGACCAGTAGTAAAATGAACTAAGGGGTTTTTCTTTGAACGAGATCGAACAACGAGACAAATTGCTTGCCGATGAACGTGGAAAAAGTAAACTGCTTGATCCCACGCCGCATCGTAAAAAATACGTCATTGAATTACTCTATCGTTTCTTTTCCAAAAAAATTTCTTATGCAGAGCTGACTGGAATCCCTCAAAAGGAACTGCTCCAATTGGCGGAGATGGGTTACATCAAGCTGTTGTACGGTAAGCTGCAGGAGTCCCAGAAAATTTTTGACTGCCTGATGAGTTTGGATCCGAAAAACTTTTATTATCATGCAGCCATGGGGAGTATTTATCAAAAGCGTAAAAATTATGTCGATGCCGTTTTTGAATATACCGAGGCGCTGAAGTACAATCCCGAAGACCTGGCGAGCTTGGTGAATCGCGGTGAAATCTATCTTATCCACAAGAATTTCAGACGCGCTGCTGAAGATTTTCGAGAAGCCATTATAAAAGACACAGATGGCAAAAACAATTTTGCGAATCGTGCCCGTTCACTGGTGATTGCCATCAAACGCAATGTACAAAAAGAAAAGCAGCAGTTAGTACAGTTTAAATCTTAAATTTATTTTGTAGGTTATTTAGCAACTTTCCCAAGAAATCCCCGATAACTTTTGGGTCATGACCCAAGGTTTATTCTCCAATAGGGCCCCCGTCTTTCATCAGTCTTCTACTCCGTTTTTGTCGGCAGAAGAAAATATCGGAGTGAATGGGGCTCAGATTGAGGAGGCGGATTGGGGCTCTTTACAAAACCTGGCAATTTTTAGCAAAAACCAACACCTCACAACTCAAGACTTGGCAGCCCAAAGGGCTTCTGGCCTCCATTTGCGACAGCGTGTTTTGGCCTCTCAAATTCTTGTGGCCCAGTTTAGTGCAGAGGCTCACATCCAAGAAACTCTCCAATCTATCATTCAAGAAGCCTTGCTGCTCACTCAGGCAGGTAAGTTTTCCAGTTTTGAAGCGGCTTTGGCTCATATCCAAAACAATCTCTCTGCGGAATCCGTGGCTCTATTTCAAGCCTTCACCCAAAGCGAGGCCGGTCATCGCACTTTGAATTTTATTCATCAAAGTGAAGCTCAGATGAGCCCCAGTAGCTTGCGTATTTTAGTAGAAACCGCACGCAGTCTAGCTCCTCCTTCACGCTATTTGGGTAGGGTTATAGCTTTGGGTGCACTTTTGTCATTGCGAGCGCAGCGCGGCAATCTCCCGAGTGCAACAGGGGGATCGCCACGTCGTCCTACTCCTCGCGATGACATCCACTTTATTCCCGAGTGTCTCAGTTTAGGACGAGATTTTCTCTGTGAAACTCAGGGTGCTTTATTGGTGTGGGGCCACCGCTTCGAATATATTTTTATCCACGGCTTGTCAGACAATTACAATCACTGGTGCGATGCTCTTTTTTCTCAAGGTGCCCAAGAGACTGCACAGCAAACCCGTGCGGGACAAGCAGAAACCCTGATGCAAATTGTTCAGGCGGCTTCTTCCCAAAGGGCCGATCAAGCGATGGAGGGTGCTTTGGGTCGGCAAGTGGGCCTCAATGAAATGGAAAATGCCTTGGGGCGAGCAAGTATTCTTTTTGCGAATAATGCGGGGGATCAGCTTTCGATGTTGTCCAACTATACGGCCAGCGTGGCCTCGGGCTACTTGAGCGCCGTGCTTTCCCGCACACGATTTTCAGGCTACGCCCTGGCCTTGGCTGCCATCGGTGGAGGGGTGAATGGTGCAGTGCAGGCGGGGATTGGACTGGCCCATCAAATGGGCAACATAACGAGTGAGCAAGTGCACAGAAATGCAGTGCCTCTGGCCTGGCAATTTTTAAAAGGTGTATTCATTGGCGTGGGATCGGGAGTTTCCGAATATGCCATCGGGGGTTTCATCCATTCCATCCCTGTTCACAACCCCTTGCTGCACCTGGGGATGGGAGTTCTTGGATTTTGTGCCGGAGATGTGGGGGGGAGAAGTCATCACCACTAATCTCCTCACATGGATTGGGGTTTCTTTGGGATTGGAACAAGAGCAGATCTTGCAAGCTAGCGGTATTTACGGTTTTGCCGCCAATGCGATTGACGAGTTGGGTGGAGGAGTGACGAATCATTTTAATGTGGTGAACTTGATGAATGTGGGGGCGCTGGGGGCTGCAGCACTTCCCCTCTCCCCATCAATTGCCCCCACTGGATCTCTCGCTGTTGCTCGAGATGACAAAAAATCCCCCATCCATTTACCAGTCTACCAGCCCACGAGTTTACAATCCGCACCTGCATCAAATCATTCTATTTTAGAACAAGTTTACCAGTTCACCAGTCTACGAGTTTACGGTTTTCTTCAAAATATGAGTGATTTTCTCCAGGACCTACTTTTCTCCCAGGCCTTTTTGTTTATGGGAATGGGGGGAGTGGGAACGCCGGGTGAAAGGCCTAAGAGAAAAAATGAAAGAAGAAACACCGCTTCAGAAATTTCAGCAAGCTCTACAGTTCCTTTAGGAAGCAGAGAAAATCCTTTGCCTATTCGAGTGGAAATGGAAATTCCAAAAAAAATGGGAGAGGAGCACATCAATGCCATTGTCAGGGCCATCGTAGCGCAGGATGCAGAACTTTATCCCCAGGCCTCTGCCGCGGTGATGAGTACTAGCCCAAGGTATTTTCAAGAGCGCTGGTATCGGGTGGGGGAGGAAGATTTAAAGCTACTCACCCTTGCCGGACGAGTGCGCCAAGCCAGAGGATTTAAAGCTTATGATACAAAAACACTTCCTCCTTCGAGCCTTGTGCAGGAGTGGAAGGAGAAATTGTTTGGGATTTCTAAAAGTTCACGTTCCCAGGTTGTGTTAGCAGGGGATTTTCAGTTTCAAGATCCAAGGAAATGGACCGAGGCAGAAATTGATCGAGTAGTCAGGGCCATCGTGGTGCAGGATGCAGAACTTTATCCCCAGGCCTCTGCCGCAGCGATGAGCACTAGTGAAAAGTATTTTAAAGATCGCTGGTATCGGGTGGGAGAGGAAGATTTAACTCTAGACACCCTTGTCAGACGAGTGCGCCAGGCCAGAGGGTTTAAAGCGGGTGATACAAAATCACTTTCTGCTTCGAGCCTTGTGCAGGAGTGGAAGGAGAGACTATTTAATCTTCAGTCCTTTGAAGAGATGAGTGAAGAGTCTCTTGGCGAATATATTGCTGCACAGCACCTTCAAGAGGTTCTGGATTTATTTTCTTCCGATACCCTTCTCCTTCGCGAAATGCTGAGTCTTTTGAAACCCGAAGTTTTCCAACACAACGACGTGGATAAATTCATTCAAGTCTATGTGGGCTTGCAGGTTGCCAGTGAAAAGTCTGCCAAAATCCAGAGAGAAGAAGTAGACAATTGGGAAATGCGCCGGCGTTACCTTGCCGCATTGGCTAAGGCTCTCGACGAAAATGCTGCAATTGATCTCTCAGAAGAAAGCTTCCAACATCAGCTGGATTTATTCATTCGCCTTTCTCGAACGTCTTACCAAGAAAATCCCGAGCAATTTATTTTGCAGCTGCAAGAATCTATCAATAATTCTGGGCATCCCTTTATAAAAAGACTTCAAGAAGAAACCCTCAAATATTTTAAGGCTGATGAAGATTTTGAATTGAAAAATATGCGCAGCAAGGCCTCAAGTTATCAAAAAGAGGGGGCTCGGTTTTTAACCACGCATTCTCTGGTCATCTTGGGGGATGAAGCGGGAATGGGAAAAAGTTATCAGGCGATTGCTGCTGTGGAACATTTGGGATTAAAACGGGTGCTGTGGGTGACAACGGCCTCTAACAAAGAAAATATAAAACGCGAAATTAGGACACATGCCTGTGTGAGTGAGAAGGACATCCGCGTGGTGATTAGCGGTGATCCCAAGATGAGAAGTGAGCAGCTACAGGCCTTAAATGGTGAAAGGTATCGCATCACCAATTATGAAACCTTGGTAGCCTTACAAAAAAACGATCCTGTTGGGTATGCAAAACTCACCGAAGGTTTGGATGTCATTGTGGTGGATGAAGCGCAGATGACAGACAATGCCGAAACCTTACGTCAAAATGCGATTGCCGGTATTTCTACGCCCCGCAAATGGTTGCTGACAGCAACGCCTTATCAAAGCAAGCCCGAGAAGTTTTGGACCTTGCTGAATTATCTGGATGAGAAACGTTATCCCGATTTCCAGGCCTTTAAAAATCTCTATTGCCAATCAAGCCGAGGTTTGGAGCTTCTACACACGGAACTTCGGCGCTACCTGTTGCGCCGCACCAAACGCCATACCTTGCTCAATTTTAAAGATCCTTCCGAAGTTTCTTTTGAAGAACAATTAAAAAATGACGCCCTTCGCCTTCCCCGCTTTGAACGCCTGGATCCTAAAATCTGGGGGCATTATGATCTCTCTTCGGAACAATCCGACTTGATTGCCTGGATGATTGCGGATTATCGCGGTTGGGCAGAGGTCTTTAATGAGAATCTTCCAGCAGCTGCAGAGCTTATCGATTTAAATAATATCAATCCTCTCGAAAAATTTGAGACGATTCATAAGGTGATTTATACACCGGAATATTTTGGGATTACGACGCCTAACCCGATGTATGAAAAGCTGGACGCGCGGGTTAGAGAGAAAATAGCGCGTGGAGAAAAAGTGATCTTGTGGGCATGGAATACGGAGGTGTTGGATGTGCTTGAAAGAAGATTTTCTGACTTGTCCCCTCACCCTAATCCTCTCCCGCAAGGGGAGAGGGGACGATCTGTTGTTCGTATTGATGGCACTGTGACGGGGACGGCGCGTGAGAAGGCGATTCAGGCTTTTCAGAATGATCCGGATGCAAAAATTCTCGTGGCCAATTTTGTGTCGGGCGGAGTGGGACTCACTCTGACCGCGGCCACGACCGCGATTGCGATGCAATTGCCTCTGCAATATTCACTGATGTATCAGATGGAGGGTCGTCATCATCGCCTCATTGGGTTGAATAATATTCAACATGCAAAATATGCGGTGGGGATGGAATATCTTATCCCTCAATATCCAGCTGAATTTCTCAAAGAACTTTCGAATGATAAATTGAGAAATTTAATGAGGTCGGGAACCTTAGTGGAACAAAGCTTTGCCCGTTTGATGGGAGCGGAGCTTTTGTATCGCCTCGTTATGGAAGGCTATGGAGATCCAGAAAAACTGGATGCCTATTTCAAACAAGGATTACTCAAGAATTTATGTTTAACTGGATCGGAAAAACTCGATTATACAGGTCATCTCAAAGGACGAGTTCGTCAAGAAATAGAAGTGGTGCAAGCTTTATTACCCCTCTGGAATATGTTTGCTGGGAGTGAGGAAGCACAAGATCAAGTCCTCAGACTAATAGAAGCTTATCTGCATTATCCTGAACAAGCCAAGGCTTTGGATGCCGTGTTCGAGAAAGCCACTCAAGCTTATCCCGAAGATTTAAAAATTATTCTTTCTTTGTTTGAATTTAAAAATAAACATATTCGAGAGCAACTCCTTAAGCGTCTTCCTGGTTTAATGATTGAACTTTATACCAAAGGGCAATCTCTCCAGAGTGTAGCTTCAGGCTTAAAGATGAACCGTCTGAATCCGGCGAATCTGATCGCTCTAATGTATATGAAGGCTGGATTGGGAAGTGAAACGGTGATTGCGATTGCGCGGCAAATTGCGGAGCAACGCGATACTCCACGACGATGCTATTTGGAAGAGCATTATGTGATGGGGATTTTTGGATTGATGGGAGTGGAGGAATCCCGAGCCTTGCTGGATAAAATAGGGCCTTTGTTTGAGGATATGAAATTGGAAGAGGCTGTGCATGTGTTGTATCGATTGGGTTTGCTGGCGAGGTGTGGAAAAGAAGTGTTAACCGAGGTCACCCTCTCCCTAACCCTCTCCCCTCAAGGGAGAGGGGAGCCCGGAGAAGAATTTGTAAAGTTTAATACACAATTTGAAAAATTATTTTACACCGCAATGGGAAATTGTTTTGCGGTGACCTCGGAAAAGGTGCACGCACAAGTGCGTCAAAATCCAAACTGGTTTGGGTCTGCGGACACTGTCCTCGCGTTGATATTGGGTTGGCAGGAGTATGACAACAAAGAAGCTGTAGAAAAATTTCAAGAAGCGATGATGCAGGTGTTTGAGGGAAAGCATAAGGAGTGGCGTTTAAGGAATGGAGCCCTTGGTTTTTTGGATGAGGAAGAAGAGGGAGAAGCCTATTGGGAAAGATTTGCAGAAGACACACGCTCGGAGATTCCAAACTTGGTGATCGAAGCGGCAGAAACGCAAAAAGTGTCAGCGCGCATGACAGGGAGCCTGGAGTTCGCATGATAGGGCCCCACCTGTACGCATGATAGGGACCCGGTGGTTCGCAAGGATAGGGACCCACTTTTTCCTCTAAAAAATAGCGACGGATCT
>JADFYH010000032.1 GCA_015233135.1 Deltaproteobacteria bacterium | reverse complement strand
TTCTCAGCAAGACACCATTTGACGGCATACTGAATCAGTTCATGAGAATTTTTCAAATCGAGTTTGTTTTTAATATTGGCATAATGAGATTCAATGGTCTTCACACTCACAAAAAGTTTTTCCGCAATTTGACGAGTGGAAAATCCCTGACCGCTAAGCTGCAACACCTCGAGCTCACGATCGCTCAAGCTTGCCGCCTCAGAATCATTTTTTGCTGTGCCTCGACCCACAAACTTCTGCATGAGTTTTTCTTTCCATTGGTCGCTCGCATAAATATCACCACTCAGTACCTTGCGAATGGCCGAAATGATATGATCGCTGGCTTCCCGTTTTGTTAAATACCCTTTCGCCCCAGCTCGTAAGACGCGTTCCACATAAATAGATTCGTCATACATCGAAACAATCAGAATTAACATTTCGGGGTGTTTGAGCAGAATAGTTTTGGTCAATTCAAGTCCACTCGTGCCTTCTAAGGAAATATCCACGATCATTAAATCAGGCTTTTCTTTTTCAATGCCCTGGAGGGCTTCAGTCGCAGATCCCGCTTCTCCAATTGAGATCATATCCTCTTCATGGTTGATGAGCTGCGCGATTCCTTGTCTGAGAATAGGATGATCATCCACAATAAATATTCTGATCTTTTTGTTTTTAGTTTTAAGAGTGGCACTCAAGCAACACTCCTTTGGGTTACAGGCATTTTAAAATGACATTCCAGAATAACTCCTTGAGGGGAGTTGGATTTTATTTCGAAAGAAGCATTCAGTATACGAGCTCGATATTTCATGATCTTCAAACCAATTCCTTTTGAGAAGGTGCGATCATTTATTATTCCTATTCCATCATCTTTGATGGCCAGAGTGAGGGTCCCTTTATTTTGGGTGAAGCTCACTTCGATATTCTGCGCTTTTCCATGTTCGACCGCATTACTAATGGCCTCCTGGGTGATTCGGTAAAGATGGGTCGCGACATTATTATCTTCAATAAGAATCGGTTCCGGACAATAAAATAAACACGAAGTTCCCAAAGTAGAAGAAGCCAATTCTTCAAGAGAACGCATCAGGGAAGTTCCCTCCAGCTCGCCTGGGTACAAACCTCGTGCGGTATTTCTGGCCTGATCCACGGCGTCCAACAGCATATCTGAAATTTTTTTTAACTCTGCAAGTTCGAGAGTTTTTTCCTTTTCCATCTTTTGGGTAAGGTTTTTGGCAAATACCAAAATTGCCGTCAACTCCTGGCAAAGCCCATCGTGCAGTTGTGATCCAAAACGCCTTTGCTCTTCTTGAGTAATCTCCAAAATTTCGGCCTCTATTTTTTTACGTTCTACAATTTCGGCTTTGAGGAGTTTGTTGCTTTGGAGGAGCTCGTTGTTTTTTTCATGAAGCTGTTTTCCAATTTGCTCATAGGCAAGTGTTAACTGACGCAACTCTTCTTCAATTTTTGTATCCGGTGTTGTGTAAGGCATAAAATAATGTGCTCCTTCGATTCATCGCAACTATTGGAGGTGACGAAAACAAAAACCGCGACACCCCCGACAAAGGGACTGAGCCAAAGCTACAAAAGCCACAGAAGAAGAGCAATCAGGGGCGGCTGTATTCTGGACTGGGGGATTCTCTTATGGGCACCTCTAAAAACTATTGCGCGTCCAGATTGCTTCGTTGCGTACCCAAAAAATCTTCATGTATTTCCAAAGATGAAGTCGGTAACAGGTTCAACACGCGCATCGAAGGGACTCGAATCAAACATTCCATGGGCGCTATCTCGATCAAAATGTATGATAAGTTTTCTCTGGTGCTTCGTATAGAAACCACAGTCAATGACGTCTCCTTTTTTAAACACTACCGCAAAGTAGAACAAAAAAACGGAACTTCCTCCCTGCAATGGGCCCCCATGAAAAAGGGCATCTACAGTCTAGCCCCCCTGCAAGAATGTTTGCTGGCCGCAAACAAACGATATATCGACTTCATCTCTGAACTCGATGACAACACCACAGGCACTCATCGCCTGAACAAGGTCTCAAAAACCATCATTGAGAAAGAACACAGCTACAAAGGTTTCAATTTCTTCGATGAGAAAGATCAGCACTTGTTTGAAATTGTTGCCAGAGGAGAATTTGCAATCAGTGGATTTAAAAACAAAAACCTGAGAAACAAAATCCCAAATACCTCGGGCAATCAAATGTCACGTATCCTCAAGCGTCTCAGAACCCACGGCCTCATCAAAAAAATCGGCCACACTTATAAATATTACCTCACTTCCCTTGGCCAGCACGTTATTGCTGCAGGATTAAAAATAAAAAATCTCTTTCTCATCCCTCTTCTCAATCAGCAACTCCCTGCTACACTCTAAATCCTTGCTCATTTTGCATCAATTTGATTGCTTAGGATCTAATCTTATACCTCGTTGCCGGCCCCTTTCCCACCACTGCCAGAAACTTTTCCTGAATGAGGTCTCGAATAAGATATTTAACGCTGGTGCTTCCCAAGCCAAGAAGGGCCTCCATTTGTTGACGAGAAATGGTCTCATTTTTTTGGAAATAATTTTTCAAGATGTTTTTGATTTCATGTTCTTCAACCTTGTATCGGTCACTTTCGGTCAACAGATAAGATAATCGGTCACCTATCGGTCACTGTATTTTTTCATTTCACCCAAACTGTGGGGAGTGATAATTTTTTGGTTTCTTTCTATCGTCTCTTTGCCCTTTCAATCATAAACTTTACGTTTTCATGAGCGTTAATATAAATGAGAGTAATGTGAGGATGCTGCAACTGAAACACCCTAAAAATTTCATCCGCAAAACCCTGCCCAACACTTTCCACATTCTTAAAATCAAACTCAATCACCTTAAATTTTTCTAGACCAATCAACACTCTTTTTGCCTGAGACCGCGAAACATAAAACTCGTTTGCAAATAAAGATATTCGGATATGGCTTTTATCAAATTCAAATTTGGAGTTGCTATATTTCAAAAAAATACTTTTTAGATCTTTGCTGCTTTTTTTTGAAATTTGAAAATATACTTCAGTCCCTTTACAGAAAGGGTTGTCTTTAATAAAAACATCCTCAATCAAGTTGTTGAGGATGAGTGTTTTTTTGTGGCTTTTAATCCAAAACACATCGGCCAATTTGGAAGTAAAAAATATCCCTTCGCCACTATGCTTATCGGGCATGGTAGTTTGCTTCCCCTTTAATAAATCCTGAATAGCTTCAAGGGGGTTATTCAATTTTTTGTTTTTTTGAATATTGTGAAAAATTCCCACACCCTGGTCTTGAATTAAAAAGCAGATATTTTGTTTATCTTGATCAATTTTAATTTTTATTTTTTTGGATTTTGAATGATCGATCGCATTATTCAGCATTTCAGTAAAAGCAAAAATAAAAACCTGCTCCAAAGAGTGGGGCAAAGTTTTAAGCGATACATATTTGGAAGAAAGCTCGCGATATACCTCATCTTCTTTTAAATTTTTATTGGTATAAGTTTTTAACAAAGGGGCGGGGCCCGACTTCAGCGAAGCCGCTGAGGAAGCCTCAACATAGTAGGTGGTCTTTCGACTTGCCCCTTGCTTTAACACAACTCCTGCTTGAATAAGTTCTCTCAGGTGTTTGTGAATCGCTTGTGGGCTTACTTGAAAGTGGGAGCTCAAATCGCTTATGCCAAGCATTTTTCTTTTTTTAAAGAAATCCAGAATTTTTTGTTTCATGGATTCATTATCAACTTTATCTCAACCCATTTCAACTTTTATCTCAACCTCATCTCAACTAAGGCCTATCGGTACTCAAATAAGTATAACCATTCATCACCTGCTCGTAAAAATCGATGAGGGCCACACCTTCTTTGGGTTTGATATTTCCTTCGCGAACTTGTTGATCGAGTTCACGCTTGATAATTTTTGCCAGATCCGTAGGCGCATATTGCAGACGGGTAAGCACCTGTTGAATTGTATCTCCGGGGATGACTTCCTCCAGATAAAAATCTTCGGGATCTTCGTCGTCACAAAATACATGCACTTCATTCACCCGGCCAAAGAGGTTGTGCATGTCGCCCATGATATCCTGATAGGCACCCAGCATGAACATACCGATAAAATAAGGCTCTCCGGGGATTAAGGGATGTAAACTGAGAGTTTCTTTCACATCGAGGACATCGATAAAGCGATCGATTTTCCCGTCACTGTCGCAGGTAATATCCACCAGCGTGGCTTCTCGCGAGGGTTCTTCGCTCAGGCGATGCAGGGGAACAATGGGAAAAAGCTGATCAAAGGCCCAGTGGTCGGGAGCGGTTTGGAACAGCGAGAAGTTAACCAGAATTTGATCGGCCAACTTTTTGTATAGATCGGCTGTTTCTTCGGGAACTCTTTCTTCATTTTTATTGAGCAAAATAATTTTTCGGCAGATCTCCCAAAATAAATCTTCCACCTTGGCGCGGTCTTCGAGCTGCATGATTCCCAACTTGAACATGGCCAGGGCTTCTTCTTTTTTGGCCACCGCCTGGTGATAGGCACTCAGCGCGTTTTTGGACGATAACGTGGCCAGCAAACGACGCAATTTTTTGACAGGTTCCACTTCTTTGGTTTTTTCATTTTTTTCAGGAGGTAAAGGCGAATTGTTCCCAATTTCGATGCTGCCGAAGACCGGCATGATAATGCAGCTGTGATGCGAGGTAATGGCTCGGCCCGATTCACTGATGATATGCGGCTCCGCCACTTGTTCATCCTGACAAATTTGCTGCAGGGTGGAAACCACATCGTCGACGTATTCTTCCAAGGTATAATTCATCGAAGAAGCCGCGGTGGTTCGAGAACCATCGTAATCGACTCCCATCCCTCCCCCCATGTCAAAATATTCTACCTTGAAACCCATCTTGCATAACTTTGCATAAATTCGTGCGCCTTCGCTCACCGCTTCACGCACCATGTTGATGTCGGTAATCTGGGAACCCACATGAAAATGAAAGAGTTTGAGGCACTCTTCTTTTTTGGCTTCCTTTAAAAAGTTCAAGGCCCGAATAATTTCAGGCGTCGTCAGACCAAACTTCGCAAAATCGCCTCCGCTGCTCACCCACTTGCCAGCCCCTTTGGCGGTGAGCTTAGCTCGTAAACCGATATAGGGTTGAACCTGCATTTCCTCGGCAACCCGCAAAAGCATGGGAAGTTCCGAAAGTTTTTCAATCACGATAATTACCTTGCGCCCCAACTTGCGACCCAGCAAGGCCAGACGCATGAACTCCTCGTCTTTGTATCCATTGCAAACGGTGATAGCCTCTTTGTCATTGTTGAGGGCCAGAACCGGAAGCAATTCGCCTTTGGAACCAGCCTCCAAACCAAAATGATAGGGCGCACCGGCATCCAGAATTTCTTCCACCACTTCGCGCATCTGATTTACTTTAATGGGATAAACCCCGTAATAAGTGCCCTTGTATTGATGATCCGCAATGCTTTTCTTAAAGGCCTCGTTCAAACTCACCACCCGCGCGCGTAAAATATCCTGAAAACGCACCACACAGGGAAAGCCCAGCTTTTTTTCCTGGATGTCTTCAATCACATCCATGATATCAATCCGCGGGCCTTGCTTTCCGTAGGGATGAATGGAAATGTGTCCGGCCTCGTTCACCGAAAAAAAATCCAGACCCCAATTTTCAATATTGTAATATTGGATGGCCTTCGCGATCGTCCAAGGGGTAGTTTTTGGATGTTGAATTTTATCCATAAGAAAACGGCCGCTATCAACAAAAGCACAGACGGTCTAGAATAAAACCCACAATCATAAAAAAAGCCCCTCCGTTTTGGGGAGGGGCTTTTAAACTCCCAGACGTTATCCCAACTACTCTATGCTTGCAGGATCTGTCGGCAAGGTGAAGGACATGCCTGCCAAATCTAGCAGTCCGTTATCCGTAGGACAAGCAACTCCATTACAAGTCATGCTAGTCGTATGGTTCTCACAACTCAAAGTAGGCGCATAACTCAGGCGACTGTTCGCGGCATCGTTCTCGTACTGATTGGTCGTGGCGTTATAGGTCATGGCCTGATACTGAACATAATCCACTGTGCTGCTGCCACCTGCAAGACCACCAGGGCCAGCCCAGTCACAGACCATCCCTTGAATTTTTCCGAAGCCTTGAGTGGCAATGGTATTTTCATGCTGGAAGCCAAAGTAACCGCTGCCAGTCGTATTCGTACTAGATCCATTCATCATGCGAAAATAATTATCTCCATGTCCTGCCATCCAGCCATAAACGACAGATCCAAGTCCTGTCGTAGAATCTAGATTTGCAATCATCTCATTGTAGTCATCACTCCAGCCAGGGGTTGTTACGGCATCAAGGCTGTTCACAACCTTTTTACTCAAGTCAGGATATCCATCTCTATCTAAATAACCAGTCACAATTTCATCGGCAGTAAGCTCACCACATTCCACCGTCTTCACCTGCTTGATGCGAATTTCACTCGCCAGTTTTTCATATCCAATGCTCATGACATTAGTGGATGTAACCGCACTAGGGCAATTTCCTCCCCGGAAAGCACTTCCTCCACCTCCCAAAATTAATCTAAAAGACCCTCTATAGGTATCGGTACCTGTCACCTGTTGGGTAATATTCATGCTGATATTAAATGTACTCGAAGATTCCGAAGGAGATCCACCACCGGGGCCAGCACCACCACCCCCGCCACCTTGCTGCTGCTGTTGTTGTTGCTGATTACTACCTCCACCACCTTGCTGCTGTTGCTGATTATTACCTCCACTACTACCGCCACCGCCACCGCCACCCGCACTACCACTCACCATGGTTGCTTTCATATCAAAAACAACCGTACTTGCATCAACCCGTTCTATCGTCACTTGAGAAAGTGTCATCGCTGCAGAATGCTCTGCAAAAGCGGAGGTTAAATTAGGAGTCAAATCGACCGTTTCCCCCACAGTCGGCAGGGCGATTGCGTCGACACGAGCTACGCAAAGCATTTGAGCCATGCGTTGCAGGGCAAAGTCGTACATGCCTTGCACCCCTTTGATCTTCGAATTCATCTTGGCTGCCAAGCAGGCCTCTCCACTGCTTTCCGAGGCATCCCATATTCCCGTATCTCCTCCCGGCGCAGACCCGTCGCCAACACCTGGATAATTCGTAAAGGTTATGCTGGGCCCATAGCAAAGGACTGAGGGTTCGGTTTTACCCGGACCTTTTTCATTGCTCATACAACAATCGACCGTCGTACAAGTTTCGAGATCGACTACTGCCTGGCGATGAGTTGCATAATCGTCTCCAGAACCAGAGGTCGCAAGCTGAACCCCACCCGCCAAGGCCCTCACAAGCCCTCTAGAAATGGAGGCCCCCGCAGCTACCTTGACAAAAGGAGACGTGATTTGAACATCCGTTGGAATTGTATCATTAAGGCTGGTCGGCGCTGCGGCTGCAGGCGGTGTATCTGCGGGCGGTGTATCCGCGGGTGGTGTATCCTGGGCACCCACATCCCCTCCTGTAGAAGAACCCCCACAAGCCACTAAGGTAAGGGCCAAAAAAATTCCCGAGGCTAAACAAGCAAGCCTTCTCTTCATTTTAGAATGCATAACTCCCTCCTCAAAAAAGGTTAACTCGATCTACTCCACTCTCTACGGCAAGAAGGAGGCCAGACTTGAGTTGAAAAGTTGAACAGATTAATTATTTGAAATAACAGGAATATCGCACTGGCTTTTCCCAAATAAGATCCGGCAGGTGCTGGTTAAAAAATACCCTCACAACTGCAGAAAGTCGTTAACAGGTGTAAAGCGCTAGAAAAGCCTGCCAGCCAAATTGAGTGGTCAAAGAAATAACACAGAGTGTCATTATCATGAAGGGCTCAAGATTTAAGAGTTGCAATCAATTGATTGTAGGATCCTTTTTTTAACTTATGCACTCCGCGAAGTTCCGTTTAATTGCAGACCAGTACTTTATTGTTTGTCTTATCAAAGTGATAGCTATCCAATGCCGGCTTGACAGGGCTGGGGTTCTTGGCTATGGCGGGTGCTCTTTTTGTCACCTTTTAACCCTAGGATTTGCATCCCATGAGCATCAAAGTTGGTATCAATGGTTTTGGTCGTATTGGCCGAACGCTGTTCCGCCAGATTTTAAAAAATCCTTCTCTTAATTATGAAGTAGTAGCCCTCAACGACTTGGCTCCTCCCGTTTCACTGGCCCATCTTCTAAAATACGATTCCGTGCATGGACCGCTACAGGCTTCAGTTTCTGTCCAGGAAAATGCCTTAATAGTTAATGACAAAAAAATTCCCGTATTTAGCTGGAAAAACCCTCAGCAATCGGAATGGGGAAAATTGGGGATTCAAATTGTTTTGGAATGCAGCGGATTTTTTACAGACAAAGAAAGCTGCCAGGGGCATTTCAAAGATGGGGTACAAAAAGTCATCATTTCCGCTCCGGCTAAAGGGGTGGATGCCACCCTGGTTCGCGGCGTCAACTGCACAAGTTACGACCCCAAACTCCATCATCTTATTTCCAACGCCAGCTGCACCACCAACTGTTTGGCTCCTCTTGTTAAAGTACTTCATGAAAATTTTAAGGTGAAGCGTGGCTTCATGACCACGGTGCATTCTTACACCAACGATCAAAAAATTCTGGATCTCCCTCACAAAGATTTACGTCGTGCCCGTGCGGCTGCAGTTTCCCAAATTCCGACCAGCACCGGCGCGGCCAAGGCCATTGGTTTGGTGATCCCCGAATTAAAAGGTAAGATCGACGGTTTTGCGGTGCGAGTGCCTACTCCCAATGTTTCTTTGGTAGATTTTGTGTGCGAAGTCGAAAAAAACACCCATGTCGAAGCCGTAAACACCGCGTTCAAAAAGGCCTCTGAAGCGGGAAGCCTCAAAAATATTCTGGCTTATTCTGAAGAACCTCTGGTTTCCATCGATTATAACGGCAATCCTCATTCTTCTACTATAGATGCCGAACTCACTTCAGTGATGGATGGAACTTTGCTGAAGGTCGTCTCCTGGTATGACAATGAGACTGGGTTTTCACAACGCATGGTAGAATTGACGGAATTAGTAGCTAAGCAATTATAGTGTTTTCCCCTCCCCCTTGAGGGGGGAGGGTCAGGGAGAGGGTGATCTTTGATGCAAATTGAATTCAACCCCTCACCCTGCCCTCTCCCTCAAGGGGAGAGGGGAATAGAATGAATTCAAACCAAATTTAATAACTCAATATGATTAAAAGCATCACTGATCTTCCTCTTCAAAAAAAGCGCGTTTTTATCCGTGTGGATTTTAACGTCTCTTTTGACGAGAACGAGAATATCCAGGACGACACTCGCATCCGTGCAGTTCTTCCCACCCTGGAATATGCCATCAAAGAAGATGCTAAAGTTATTTTGGCCTCGCACCTGGGCAGACCCAAAGGGATCCGTGATGCAAAACTCTCTCTGCTTCCTGTCGCGGCCTATTTGAGCAAGCTTCTGAAAAAAGATATCCTCTTCCCCGAAGATTGCATCGGCGATGCAGTAAAAAAATTGGCCCAGGATCTGCGTGAAGGTCAGGTGATGCTGCTCGAAAATCTTCGTTTTCATGAGGGAGAAGAAAAAAATGACGCCGTTTTTTCTGAAAAGTTGGCCTCCATCGCTGAGGTTTATGTAAACGATGCCTTTGGCACCTTGCACCGCGCCCATGCCTCCACGGTAGGAATGGTGAAACACTTCAAATACAAGGGGGCCGGCTTCTTGGTAAGAAAAGAGGTGGATTACCTGAGCAAAGTGCTAGAGAATCCCGAGCGACCTTTGGTAGCCATTTTAGGTGGGGCCAAAGTAAGTGACAAGTTGGCTGCAGTAGACTATTTGCTGTCCAAAGTAGATGCCTTGCTCATTGGCGGGGCCATGGCTTATACCTTCCTAAAGGCCATGGGGAAGGATGTAGGATCTTCTTTGGTGGAAGATAATAAATTAAATTTGGCCGCAAAATTTATGGAACGTGCCAAGGCCAAAGGGGTGCCCCTCCTTTTGCCTGTGGATCATCGCATTGCTCAAAAGCTCGAAAAAGGAGCTCCTTCAGAAATTGCAGAGGGGAATATCCCTCAAGGTTTTATGGGGCTGGATATTGGTCCTAAAACCATTGAAAAATTTGGTGGGAAAATTATTGAAGCCAAGACTGTTATTTGGAATGGCCCCATGGGAGTTTTTGAAGTCCCTCCTTTCAACGAGGGAACTTTTGCCATTGCCAAACTGGTTGCGAAATCCAAGGCCTTGTCGGTGGTAGGTGGCGGAGATTCGGCCGCAGCCATTATGGAATCAGGACTGTCTGATCAAATCAGTCATATTTCCACAGGCGGAGGCGCCACACTGGCCTGCTTTGAAGGGAAGTTACTACCGGGACTTCAGGCACTCAAGGAGTAGAGTAAAAAACAGGCCTAAAAAAAGGCCAAGAAAACAGGACAACATTATGGAAGAACCCGTCAAACCCTTGATGGTCGCTAACTGGAAGATGTACAACAACGTGAGCGACTCGATTAAGCTGGCCACCAACCTCAAAAATAGCTTGGGGGATTATCCCGATGTGGAAGTAGTGCTTGCACCCCCCTTTACTTCTATCTATTCAGTGTCGATTGCCATGAGTGAAACGGGAATTAAGGTGGGGGCACAAAATTGTTTTTGGGGTGAAGAAGGGCCCTACACCGGAGAAGTTTCAGCTCCCTTCCTAAAGGACGCGGGATGTGAATACGTGATTATTGGACATTCGGAACGCCGCATCCATTTTGCGGAAACAGACGAGTCTGTGAACAAGAAGATCCATTGCGTGTTGAATGCCGATCTTACTCCCATTCTTTGCGTGGGAGAAACGGCCCACGAGCGAAATGAAAAAAAGACAACGGCCGTCATTGAAAAACAAATTCGACGGGGTTTGCAAGATGTTGGGATGAACGATTTGCAAAAATTTGTAGTGGCTTATGAGCCCGTTTGGGCTATTGGCAGCGGAAATAGGGCCACGGTAGAACAGATTGCTGAAGCGCATGAACATATCCGTTTTTTACTGGCAAGAATGTACGATGCTCCCACAGCTAACAATATCCGTATCTTGTATGGGGGCTCCGTAAAGTCGAGCAACGTTCGAGAAGTCATGAAAGTTCATCATGTGGATGGCGCCCTGGTCGGTTCTGCCTCACTTGACTACGAAGAATTTTCAAAAATAATTCGTTTTGGAGACTTTGACGCTTAACTCATAATCCCCTCTCCCCTTGAGGGAGAGGGTTAGGGTGAGGGGAAAAATGAATTGGATGCCCCCTCAGAAAGAATTTATGACCGGTTTTATACTCACTTTTCATTTCATTATCTGTATTTTCATGATCATTGTGGTCTTACTCCAAGCCGGAAAAGGTGCAGATATCGGTGCCTCCTTTGGCGGGGGTTCCCAGACTGTATTTGGGCCTCGAGGTGCAGCGACCTTGCTTTCAAAGATTACGACTGGAGCGGCCATTCTATTTTTGCTGACGAGTATTCTTCTTGCTCATTTGGCAAAAGATCAAAGCAACGCCAGTGTTATCAACGGGGCCAAGCTTCCCACTCCCAAGGCCGCCATAGCAGAATCCCAAAAAGCGGAAACACGGAAGACTGAAACACAAAAGGCAGATAGTAAAAAAGCAGACATTAAAAATTCTGAATCGTTAAAAACAGAAGTTGTAGAAGAAAAAACTGAAGAAGCTCCAGCGGCGGCTGAAACACAGAAAGTATTGACACCCAAGAAGAAAGCGCGCTCTAAGCGTTAAGGGAATATTTGATTGGATCAATGACAGTTTGTATAAAATTTGAGAAATGATTTTAATCAAGGCGGGCGATTGAAGACGAGTGAGTCGTACTACTGTACGTCGCAGCGAGGATGAAAGAGCCCAACGCCGAGTAAAATCATTTATCGAATTTTGTATTGCGCGGGTGGTGGAACTGGTAGACACGCTAGTTTGAGGGGCTAGTGGGGCAACCTGTGCGGGTTCGAGTCCCGCCCCGCGCATAGAAAAGGCCTTGTAAATCAAGGCCTTTTTCTTTTAGTGCTGTCAAAATCACTTCTCCTGCCTATACAATCCATCCTGCTTCAAGATAAATAAGGCATCCTTGGTTTCAGTCGCCGCGGGGCAATATTTTTCATCGACTGGATTTTTTAAAACTTCTTCCCATTTATTTTCAGTTTTATTCCAGGCAAAAACGCCCTTGGCGCCCAGAGCCCACATTTTCCCGTTGATCTGTTTCATTTCACAAATAATGGTTTGAGCATCAGGAAGCGGCGACAGCTCCTCCCATTTCTGGTTTTTCAAATCCAATCGGAAGATTCTTTCGTCCTGCGTCTCCACATAGAGATATTTTTCGTCTCGGGTGAGGTGTGACACATAGGTGTTTTCTAAAGTTCCCAAAGGAATTTTCTGCCAGGTTTTATTTTGATCCTGATAGCGATAGAGACCTTTCATAGTGCCCACATAAAAATCTTTATTTACTCCCAGGATGCCTAAAATCCTGTCTTTTGAATCCAGCCATTTGATCCAATGTTGGTCGGAACTTAAACGATAAACCTGCTGCAGAGTAGCAGCGACCAGGGTGTTTTGATACTCCCCCAAAAAAGGGACGCTTTCAAACACTTCACTAAAGCAAGGTTTGAACTGTGTGAGCATTGCTGCAGGCAATTTCTGAAGAGGCCAGTTCTTTCCTAATGGGTTCCAGAGGTTTTTGCTGAGCTCTGCTTCCAAAACTCCACTGACATAAGAGCCTAAATAGGTTTTTCCATTTAACAACTGCATGTATTCGATGGGCTGTTGACAGTCTTGCGCGGCGCCACCCATCAAATTTACCCAGAGGTTTTTATCCTCTGAAAAACGATATAAACCGGAGGCACTCGTGGCATAAAGTTCATCCGCTATGGTTTTAAAATCACTCACGGCCTCGGTTTTAAGTCCGGCATGGATGCTTTCCCAAGCACCTTTCTTATCCTGTTGAAACGCACCACTTTCGCCTGCGGCATAAAGCGTCTTCTTGTAAGGGACGATACTATGGATGAACGGGGGAGTCTTATAGCCAGCGGATTTCCAGCTTTTGCCATCGGAACTCAGCAGATATTGATCCTGATCTGTATACACCATTGGACTTTGATAGGGTTGAGAAAAACCTTTGAATTTTTCTCCCTTGGGAATCCCATTGTTTAGGCCTTGCCATTCTTTTTCATCTATTTTTTTCCGAAAAACACCCTCATCGATTAATCCCAAATACAACACGTCGTTTTCGAGATAGACATCTTGCAAATTCTTCAATCGATCGTTTTGGCCCAGATTTTCTGTGATGTTCGACCAGGCCCTTGTTTTTTGATTGTAGAAGAAAATATTTTGATTGCTAGCCACTAAAATTCCGCGATCGTCCATGGCCCAGGCCCTGAGGTCGGATACCTCGCCCAGTGGATCGCTGAGGATCACCCAGCTTTTACCATCAAACGAAAAAACTCCCTCTTTGGAAACTGCGTAAAGCCTCCCGGCACTCTTGGCCAAACCAAATGGGGCATAGGCTTGCGTGCCTTCTCCTACCTTCTTCCAGTGATTCACCTTTCCATCCGAAACAAAGATGCCGGAATGAGTTCCCGCATAAAGTTTGTCTCCATCCGGAAACAAAATACTGGCTGAATTGGGAGGCAGACCTTCGTCAAAGTTCTCCCATCTTTTTTCCTGAGGATTGTATTTGAGTACCCGGTTGAGTACGCTCCTTGCGAAAAGCCCTTGAGGATGCACGAAGAGGTAATGCAGCATTTCTGCCATTCGTGTGGGTTCCGCAATTTTGGTCCAAGTGTTTTCAGCGACTGTGTCGTTTTTTGCCCCTGCATTAAAGCAACAAAAAGAAAATAGAAAAACTAAAAAGATGATTTTAATTTTCATAAATTGTCTCGTTTAAAAAATGCAAATCATTTCTGGGTTGAGTAAATATTATAAGTGCCCAAAGCAATGGCAACATCCCTTTTATCTTCTTCGTCAGGTCGAAAGACATGACATTCCACCACAGCATGGGATTTCCCTTTGGATTTTATTTTTGCATCGCAGACCAGTTTATCATTCAATTTTGCAGGAGAAATATAATTAATTTTAAACTCAATGGTGGAACAAAGTTCCCCCTTTTTCAGGCTCAAGAAGATAGCAGCACCCATAGAGAAGTCCACAAAAGTAGATAGGGTTCCCCCATGGCAGGCGCCCGAAGGACTTAAATGTTTTTTTTCTATGGTTAAAACAGTGCGTGCATAGCCGGGTTTCGCTTCGAGGATGTCGTAACCCACCAACTCTCCAAAATTGTCTTTGTGGGGAAAAATATGTTGGTAGCTTTCGTGTAGTTTATTCAAAATTAAATCCCTCTGTTTCTCTTCTATTTTAAAAAACCAAACTTCTTGAATAGGGCCACACTGAGGAATAAAATCAGCAGCGCAATCGAGAGGGCCAACCAAAAAGGTGTTTTGTGTTTAAATAAATAATAGGCCGCCCCAAAAAAACTGAGGGTGGGAAGCACGTATAAAAAAACATCCTTGGTATAGTGTTGTAGTACTTGCAGATCTTTTTGTTCCAGGTAAATCCAGACGAGGGAAAGAACAGTCATCACTGGCAAAGCAGTCAAAAAGGCGGCCCATTTAGGCTGAACCTTCACCAGACTGCTGATGCCGGCAATCATCAGTCCGGAAACTATGGTTTTAAAAATAAAAAAAAGGGTGTCGTGACTCATGAGTAAGCAAAAAATAAAGATTATTTTTTTAGATGCTGCCAGTGTCAACCTGGGAGATATTGAGGTGTCTCGCTTGAAAAGACAAGGGGATTATCAAGCCTATTCTCAGACTCTTCCTGAAGAAATTGTCGAGCGAGCTTCAGAGGCTGAAATTATCATTAGTAACAAGGTGGTGCTTGGTCAAAAAGTGCTGAGCCGGCTTCCTCACCTAAAACTCATCGCCGTGGCTGCTACAGGTTATAACAACATCGCTATTAAAGCGGCCAAAAAAATGAACATCGCGGTGGCAAATGTGGCGGGATACTCCACAGCCAGTGTAAGCGAGCAGACTCTCTTATTCCTGCTAGCTTTTTCACATCGTTTTCTGGAGCATCACGAGGCCTGCCTCAGTGGGTTATGGTCACGTTCTCCCTTTTATGCCGAGCTGGGATTTCCTTATTTGAATTTGCAGGGCAAAATTTTAGGCATCCTCGGTTATGGAAGCATCGGAAGACAGGTGGCTAGAGTAGCTCGGGCTTTGGGGATGAAAGTACTGCTTGGAAAAATTCCTGGCAGAAAATATCCAAACAATAAAAATCGGGTCTCCCTCAAGCCGCTCTGCGAAAAAGCGGACTACATCAGCTTGCATTGTCCGCTGAGTGCACACACAAAACACCTCATCAACTCTCAAACTCTTTCCTGGATGAAGCGAAGACCCTGTCTGCTCAATTTGGCTCGAGGGGCTATTGTCGACGAAGAGGCTCTGCTTCACGCCCTGCAAAAGGGATGGGTTTCGGGTTATGCGACCGATGTTCTGGAACAAGAACCTCCGCCTGCAAATCATCCCTTTTTTGCCAAGGAATTTAAAAATAAAATCTTGTTCAGTCCTCATATCGCCTGGGCCAGCCGCGAATCGCGTCAAAAGTTGGTGAATGAAATTGCGGCGAATATTGAAGCTTTTAAGAGGGGAATAAAGAGGAATCGGGTGTGTTGAAACATTTTCTTGCTTAGCACTACATCAGGAGATCTCCCAAATCTTTCAAACTTTCCAGGTCGTGAATGTCAGAATTCATGTGCGGCAAGAGCAACATTGTTCCTTTTATTTTCTGACTGATCCATTCAATTTGTACAGCTTCTTGGTCTGCCAGGGCTTCGTAGGCGCTGAACATTTCGGATAATTTTTTTTTGTAGGTGAATGAATTTAAGGCCTGCCAATTCTTTTTCTTTAAACGAGGATGAATTCGATTCAGGATTAAACCGGAGAAAGGAAGTTTAAATTCCTTCATTTTTTCGTAGAACATCAAAGCCTCGTTCAAACTGAATCCCTGTGGTGCTGCAACCAGTAGAAAAGCGGTATCCGAGTTTTTGAGTAGCCCTGAAACTTCTTCTGCCCTCTCCTTGAAGCCTTCCAGAAGACCCCCGGTAGAAATGAGCATAGTGGAAAGATCCTGGAGGAATTCCATACCCAAAACCCTTCCAAAAATACCAAAAATTTTTTGAGCCCCTTTTTCTAGAAGTTTTAAGGAACTTTTTCCAACAAAGATTCCTGGTTTCAAAAACCATTTCAACATGCTGTCGCCCACGGCAGCACTCATTTTTTGAGGGGCTTCTAAAAAATCAAGTGCGTGTGCCGTGGGAGGAGTATCTAAAATCAGCAAATCGTATTTATCTTTCTGAACCATCTCGTATACCCGCTCCATGGCCATGTATTCTTGAGAACCGGCAATCATGCTGGAGAGATGCTGGTAGAGAGCATTCCCCAGTATATTATTTCTGGCTTCTTCATTGGGGGCATAACGTTCGATGATTTTGTCAAAAGTCCTTTTTGTATCCAGCATAGCCGCAAAGAATTTTCCTGAGGTTTGAGCGGATGCTTGAAAACGAGAGATGTCGATTTCCTTTTCTTCGTTTCCCAGCGAGGAAATCCCCAGGGAGTTGGCGAGTCTTTTGGCCGGATCTACAGTGAGCACAGCTACTTTTTTTCCTGAAAGGGCGGCTTTTAACCCCAAGGCTGCGGCAGTGGTTGTTTTGCCGACTCCCCCCGAGCCACAACAAATGATTAATTTTTTTTCTTCGATGAGGGTTTGTAAATTCATGTAAGTGATTCGTCTCTTAAACAAGTAGCCAACTGCTTAATACCCTTCAGTGTGCCCGCATCCTGAAATAAAAAGGGCAGTTCCCAGCAAGGATGCCCTTCGAGTTCATGGAGTAGTTTTTCTTTATAAGTTTTTTGGAGCAAAACTCGTTCTTGATAAAAAAGAACTACTCTTCCAAGTTCTTCCGTAGATTCTAAGGTATTCAATTCTCTTCTTGTTACTTCCCATTCTTCATCACTCAAAAAACGAGGGAAGATCCCGTTTAAAATCACAGGACCGCAATTCAACTTTAATTTTAGCCTCGCTTGTCTCAGCATTTCCAAAGCTTCGTTGATCGGCATTTCCTCGGCCAGGGCGGTGACAATCAATTGAGTCTTTAAAGGATCTTGCAGCAGCTTCACAATGCGAGAGGCCTGGTTGTACAGAGGTCCCATTTTAATGGCGCGAATAACGACCTGCGCCACATTGAGCAAGGCCAGCCCATGTCCGGTGGCAGGGGCATCCAAAATAACCAGGTCGTATTTGTGTTTTTTTTCTTTGTCCAAATCCCGTTCCGTTAAGGCCCATACTTTACCAATTTGCAAGAGTTCACTAAGACCTGGAGTGGCATCCAGAAAATTACGAACATAGCGATTTTCAAAAATTAAGGAATAAATTGTTTTGCTGTGAATCTGGTCTAAAATGTACTCTTCAAAGGTATTTGGGGCCTGGATACTGGTGATAAACAAATTTTCCAGAACTTCTTTTTCTTTGTAGGGAACTTTTTTTAGCCCAAAAAAAATGCCCGTTCTCTGGGCATTATTCATTTCGACCAGCAAGGTTTTCTTTCCGCTTTGGGAAGCAAGGTGGGCCAAGAGAAGGGAAACCGTTGTTTTTCCAACGCCTCCCTTGCCTGAAACAATGAGCAACTTTTTATCAAAAAGTTCTTTAAAATCCATAGAGAACTTTTTATTTAATTTTCTTCTCGAACTCTTCCACCTTTTTCATGAGGTTTCGAATTTCAGACTTTAGAAAAGAGGCATTGGTAAGCTTCCCGATGGATTTTACTTTGTCTTCAAACTTTTTGGAAACTTCATCCAAGCCATCGTGGGTTTTGGAAATGAAATCTCGGATAAAAATTCCACCATCTTCAATTTCATCCTTGATTTTATCGATTACCTTTTCTGCCTCATCTTTCACACTCGAAATCGAGGAAACAGTATGAATGGACTTCTGGAAGAAATCTACCAAATGCCCTCCTCCGCTCTGAATGATATTTTTCAAGGTGCTGAGGGGAAGTAAATGTTTTTTTCTTTTTCCTTCTTCCAGGATGATTTGAGTCAGAGTCAGGGTCGTGAGATCTTCTTGGGTACGATTGTCGATGATGCAAACATCTTCCCCTTCTTTAATGAATTTTGCGACGTCGTCGAGGGTTACATAGCAGCTATTTTCAGTGTCGTAGAGCTTACGATTTTGATATCGCTTAATGACACGAATTTTTTTTTCTTTGTTCATGGCTCTCCCTTTGATCAAGCTTTTGCTTTAACCACTTTTAATTTTGTTCTCCCACGCTGGACCTTTTTGGGTTCTTCCACTGCCTCTGGAATTTCTACTGCGGCTACTCCTTCCAAAACGGGAGCCTTCGTTTTTTCGAGCAATTCATCTAGTAAACTCCCCCCCACTTTCATGAAATCCGTCACCCAGGGAAGACTTTGAGGAAGACCACTTTCTTGAAGGATACCCACCGTTGTTTTATTCATTATTTTTGCAGCCAATAACAATTCGTGCGCGGATTGCTTGAGGTGTTTTTTGCCTTCACCTAATCCTTCCAGGGCGGACAGGAGAGAAAGCAGAGTGCTTGGATCTTTTAGGTTCATCATTTATTTTAAGCGCTAGGAGGATTTGTTATTTTGATCTTTTGTATCTGGATTGTCATCCTTCTCTTCTTCGCCTCCTCCTTGCATATTTTTCTTGAAGTTGCGGATTCCTTTTCCAAGCCCCGAACCAATTTCAGGCAACTTCCCTACACCAAAAATAATAAGGATCATAAGCAAAACGACAATCAATTCGGCGGTGCCAAGGCCGGCAATTCCAAGCAAGATGTGCGTCATAAAATTCCTCTTCTTTTTTGACGCAGGCTTAGCATGAAGATTTTTGCTTTGTCTACGTTAAAAATTAGTGTTTTTTACCACTCAGAAGATTAGGAGGTGAAGAGTCATCGTCTGTAAAATGAAAGAAAATGAGTACGGAACTGGTCAGGGTGATAGGAAGCAACAATAAGTTAAAGATATAAAACAGGGGGGGCGACGAAAATTCATAAAGGCCAATTAAAAACAAGGGCCAAATATAAGCAATGGGGACAAGGGCTTTTTGAAATTGAAGGCCAATGCCCGGACCCAGCGAATCTTGAGGATACCAGGGGTACTTCTCTACCCCGAAGGCAAAAAAGACCTGAAAAAAGAAGAGAAAGAGGCCTGATTTTCGAATTAAACTCCAGGCCCGCCAATCTGTTTTAATAAAAAAGTAAAGGCTGAGTCCGGCAGAACAAAAAAAGAGCAGCTTCACAATCCAACTCTTGCGGTTGAAGAAAAGTTTGAGCATAAGAGGCCATGCTTCTCCCTATTTATGAAAAAATTCAATCTTCTTTTCTCCCTTTTTTTTTGATCTATAACAGGCCGGAAGGATTTGTTTATTTGGGTGAGGCAACAGAGAAAATAGTAGGGCTTCCCTGTTTGAAGATGCGCAAGAGATCAGGGGGTCTCCCTTTTGAGTCCGGGGCCGTAGGATATATTCCTTATGAGTACTCTGCCTCTGAGGATATTCAGGCCAGACCTGAATTTCTCCTTTGCAACAAAGTACAAAATCTTAAAGAAGAGGAGTTGTTTTCGCTCCCTCGAACTCCCTCATTTAAATTGGCCCTAGAGGATTTTACGCCCGATTTCACTCGTTCGGCTTATCTGGACGCCCTTCAAAAAATTAAAACTCATCTTGAACGGGGGGATTGTTATCAGGTGAATCTTTCCCAAAAATTTGAATGTGTACTCCCTGAGGGTTTTGATGCTTTTGAATACTTTCATTATCTGAATGCAAAACATCCTGCCCCTTATGCGGCCTATCTTAATTTTGGGGACAGGCAGATCTTATCTTTTTCTCCCGAACTTTTTTTAAAAAAAACTGGGAAACACATTGAAACCCGTCCCATCAAGGGAACTCAAAAAAGATCTCAAAGGCCTGCGGAAGATGAAGCCCTGAAACAAGCTTTGCAACAGTCGTCCAAAGAAAGAGCCGAGTTGTTGATGATCGTTGATTTGGAAAGAAATGATTTTGGAAAAATCTGTGAAGTAGGCTCTGTGCGAGTCTCAAAATTTTATGAAGTGGAAACTTATGATTATGTTCATCATCTGATGGCCAGTGTAGAAGGGCGCCTGAGGGAGAAGGTCTCTTTTCAGAAAATTATGGAAGCCACTTTTCCGGGAGGGTCTGTAACAGGGGCTCCCAAGAAAAAGGCCATGGAAATTATCAAAAACCTGGAACCTCACGGGCGTGGAATTTACACGGGTGCCTTGGGTTGGATGGATACTTCGGGAGATTTTTTATTTAATTTGGCCATTCGAACCCTGGAGATATACCAAGGTAAAGCAAGTTTTTGTGTGGGAGGTGGAATTGTGATGGATAGTGATTTCGAAAGCGAGTATGAGGAGACCTTGTTGAAATCTAGGGTGTTTTTCTAGTAGGTGTTTTATGGTTTCCAATATCGTTTATCAAAATGGGCTTTTTCTTGAAGAAAGCCGAGTGAAAATCAGTTTATCCGATTCTGCTTTTCTTTGGGGGGCCGGTTTTTTTGAGACCTTGCGCGTTTCTCAAGGGGTCGCCGTCTTTTTGGAGGATCATCTGGATCGCCTTTTTGGATCTTTAAAAGAACTTCAGCTTACCCCTCCGGTTTCGAGGATTCGTTTAAAGTTTTTGGTATATGAAACGCTGAACCTCAATCACCTCAAAGAAGCAGTCTTGCGCATTTGGGTAAGTTTTGACTCGGGCTCTTTGAGAGAAATGGATCTTCAAAAAGCGCGGCCTTCCCTGATTATTTCTTGTAAACCCTTTGAGGCCTTTCCCAGAGAACTTTATCAGGAGGGGGTGGCTTGTGTGGTGGTGAAAGATTTTTTCTCCAATGCCGGGAAGCTCGCTTCATACAAGACGAACAGCTATTTTAATTCGGTCATCGCCAAACAAAAAGCCAAACAAGAAAATGCCTTTGAGGCCCTCTTAACGAATGCCTTGGGAAATATTACGGAGGGAGCCACGAGCAATATTTTTGTCATTCATCAAGCGAAACTGCTCACGCCTTCTTTGTCGGATGGAGTATTGGCCGGGATTAGCCGTCAGAAAATTCTGGATCTGGCCAAGGATCTGGATTTGGAAGTTCAGGAAAAGTCCCTGCTGCTCGAAGACCTTTTTGAAGCCGAAGAAGTCTTCTTGAGCTCTTCACTCAAGCATGTGCTGGCTGTTTCGGAAGTGGATGGGAAGAAAATTGGAAACCCGGGTGTGGGGGCCTGGACCCAAAAGATTTCAGAGGCCTATTTAGAGAAAATTCAGTGGTATGTGGAACAGGTGTTGTCGGATCAATCCGGTTTAGGTCAAGAATGATGAATCTTTTTTAGCACCTCTTTTTTAGCCAGCACTACAGCCGACTTCAGATTTTTTCCTTTTGCAAGATAGGCGGCAATAAAGGACGCCAGGCTACAGCCAGTGCCATGGGTTTCTTTGTTTTTTAGAATTCTTTTTCCTTTAAATTTAAAAACTTCTTCAGAGCTTATCCAATAATCGTTGGCACTCTCTTTTAAATGGCCCCCTTTGATCAAAAGATTAAAATTCGGATTTTGTTTTAAAATCTGCCGCTGCCACGCCACGGCTTTTTCCAAATAGTCTTTTTCGTTTTTGATCGGGAATCCACTGAGTGTCTCGAATTCTTCTACATTGGGAGTCATCAGATCAAAGCAGGCAGAATTTTTTTGAAGCAGTTCAATGCCAGTTTTGTTTAATAAATCAAAGCCGGTCGAAGAACGAAAGACAGGATCAAGGATCACAAACGCGGGCGCATTTTTTTTGAGCCAGTGAAGCAGAACTGTCACCAGTTCTGCATTGGCCAGCATTCCTATTTTTACGATGAGATTTTTGGGTTTGATCGAGATCGATTCTAGCTGATCCTGAAAATTCTTTGTCGTGGCACTTTGAAAAGAATAGAATTTGTTTTCATTTTGTGCGGTGAGGGCGGTAATGACGCAAGCGCAGGGGATTTTTAAGGAGTAAATCACCGCTAAATCCGCCTGAATCCCCGCCCCGCAGCTGGGGTCGGAGCCACCGATGATGAGAACTTTTTTGTGCATGGCAGTCATGTCCTCGTGTGCAATCTGATCCTGACCCCGGATCAGAGTCCGGGGTAAACTCCGGTCAGGATCTTCACGGGTTTCTTACTCTGTCCACAATGGGATCGATCGAGCGTGCTCCTCCACCCAAAACCCTGTTCCTCCGGAAATAGGGATGTCACTGTAAGGGTCAACAGGGCCATTGTTGCCGCCATCACCATTGTAATGCCCTACCATTGCTCCGAGGCGGGATTCTACTTCTCCTACGATTCGTATTCCAGTCTGTACAGCGGATCTTCTTAGAATACGGACCATCGCAGCCTGAAATCGGGCCACATGATCCGCTTGAAGGGCCCGTGTAAAGGCTTCTGGAGAAACTTCGTTGTGTCCATGCCTTCTCAGGTAACGAGAGAACATGACTCCATAAGTTGAAACCCCCACATTCAAGTCGCGAATGCCTAAGGGGTTTGCCTCCACTCTTAATCCAGGTCTGGCGAGCAAGTTTTGATACAAAGGGACTTGCTGGTTTTCGTTGACGACCAGCACAGAGTACATGAGAAACTCTCCACCCTCCCGCAAAAGAGGCAGGGCCTGATTTAAAAAAATGCGAGTGACCGCCAGCCCATCGGGACCCCCATCTCCAAAATCGGTGAATTGTTCGGCATAGTACCTAGGCATCGCGTTAAAAGGGGGGTTTGAGACCACATAATCCAGTCGGTTGCGTCCCAAAAGCCGCGCAAGATTTTGAGGATCATGATTGTCTACACCAACAAATCGATTTTGGACTCCGTTGAGCAAGGCGTTGAGTCGAGAAATATTGAGAGAGTGGTCATCAATTTCGACGGCAAAAGCGGTTTGAATATGGGGATACAGCTTCAGCAGGGCGATGGATTGAATACCAATCCCCGATCCCATGTCCGCAATTCGGCCACTGAGGGGGTTGTGGTGCAGATAATCCTCCATCAATTGATGCAGAAGAATATAGCTGGTGGAGCTGAGTTGGGCCGTTCTTTCTTGTAAAGCGGATCCTGAAATATGCTCGGGGGCATCCATAAACAGATACATCACCTGGCCATTGGGTAAACGCTGGGAAGTGAGAGAAAGCGCGTTCATGCGGTATTGGACCGCTTGGCCAGCAGACTGGGTTTCGACGACGAGATTCAGGCTTTTCAGTTCTTCGAATAATCCGGGGGCAGAGGCAAAAAGCTCACGGGCTTGCTGTTCATTAATGGCCTCTCCATACATCAAAAAACGAAGGGCATTATTTTGAATGCGTAGACGAGGATCCGATTCAAAAGGAGAGGCGTTGCTGCCTCGGATTCCTCCCAAAGTATTTTGGGTATCATAAACAGGAGAGTAGCTATAACTATGCGGATGAATGCGCTGATTGGCCGCATCAAAATGGATACGATTTAGAAAGCCATGCAAATGTTGAAGCGTCAAGCGTTGCGCCACCGAGTTGAAATGAATGGGGGCCAGAGAAGCGGTAGAAGAGGCAGGGCTCATTACTCTAGACGGGCGTAGGCCATTGGGATCAAACAAATGGGAGACCAGGCGTGGCCCTGTTGTGGGAACTATCCGTTGATATTCTGCAAACAGGGCAGCGATATTCTGAAGATCCTGCGGGCTTACCTCTTCATTTTCGTGGCCTGCATGCAGTAAATCGCTGAGGGCAATCACATCGTCCTGATCAATCTGATCGCGACCGTCTCCCTGACGATTCAGATTAAACAGCTCTTGCATCCCTTGAGCATTGATATCCACGCGGTTTCCGTGAGTTCTCAGCATGGGGAAACGGTCTGGATGCGCAGCCATCTCGGTTAAAACGGCCTGGGCCTGAGGATTAACGACTGTCTGGTTTTGTATATAAAAGTTCATAGAACTCCCTTTTTGTGATCCGATCTAAAGACGATTCTTTTCTGATTATCGGTAGCGGGCGGATAAAGTTGCTATTTTTTTGATATAAAGTTCGGTAGCCTTGGAAACATCCTCTGCCTTCGAAAGCGCGGTAATCATCGCGATGGCGTCTACGCCAGTATTTAAGACTCCTTCCAAATTATCCCAAGTAATGCCCCCAATCGCGACTTTGGGAATAGAAATTTGAGCTACAAATTCTTTTAACTTTTCCAAACCTTGTACCGGGCGTCCAGGGCCCTTGGTGGCAGTGGGAAAGATGGCACCCAAGGCGACATAATCGGCGCCTTCTGCCTCGGCTTGTTTGGCTTCTTCGATGGAGTGCGAGGAATAACCAATGAGCATTTGAGGGCCTACAATTTTTCGCACCTCCGACACAGGAAGATCATTTTCTCCCACGTGAATTCCATCCACACCCAGCTCCAGGGCCAACTCGACGTAATCGTTCAAGACAAAACAAAAATTGTAATTCTTTTTTTCTTCCAGAATTTTTTGAGCCTGTTCGCGCACGCGATTTAAATCTTTGGCATTTTTCATGCGAAGTTGAAGGATTTTTGCTCCGCCTGCCAATAACTGTTGGGCAAGTTCATGCTGACTTTTGTGGGAAGAAAAACTGATATCGCAGATGGCGTAGAGACCTTGCGTCATAAAAATTAATGCAAAAAACGCCCCAGCACAAACATGGCCACGAGCCCCAGCATAAAACAGATAAAGGCCTGGTTTTTTAAAGTGGAATATCGATGCACCTCGGGAAGTAAATCGGAAAGCGAGATGTGGAGAAAGGTTCCCGCAGAAAACGCCAGGGCAGCACCGCCCAGATTGGGATTGTTGAATCCCACAAAATAATAAGAAAGCAGGGCTCCCAAAGGGATGGCGGCCAACAACAAAAGATTTGCCAGAATAATGTTCGATTTGGAATGGGCCGCGTGAATCAGGATGGAACTGAGTGAAAAGGCTTCCATCGTTTTATGAAAAAAGATGGCGGCAAAGACCACGATACCCAGTTTAGGAACCAGCAAACCTACTCCCAAAGCGAATCCATCGGTGAGAGAATGCAGAAATAAACCGATGACGGCCGAAATTCCAAGGGGTTTATGCACCTCGCAGGAATCGGTTTCGCAGATGTGAACCGTGATGTATTTTTCGAAAAAATACAAAAAGAAAAGCCCCAGTAAAACAAAAGTGGAGGCCTTGGCACCAATGAGTTCAAAGGCCTCGGGAATCAGATGGATAAAACTGGAGCCCAACATCAAACCCGCAGAAAGAGAAAGCGCCAAGGGCAGGCGGCTGGGATGCCAGTGCCGAAAGACCGGCAGAATGCCCCCCGCAAGCACTGCAGCGCTCATGAGTGTGAAATAGAAAAATAGAGGTTGAATAAAGGTCATAGTGTTTTCCCTTTAATCCTCTTCTTCCACTTCCTCAAAATCAAAATTTTTAATCTTTATTTTCAAATGCCGAATTTTTTTACGCAGGGTGTTGCGATTGATCCCCAATACCTTTGCCGCCTGAATTTGATTGCCATTGGTCTTTTGTAAAATGAGGTTCAGCAAGGGCCGTTCAAACATGGGGAGCAGGGTTTCGTACAAGTCCATGGAACCTAATTGCTGCAACTTGTCTAAAAAGATAGAAAGTTTTTGAGAAATTATATCTTCCAGGGAACGCTGCTCGATTTCTGTCCTGGAGAGACCCGCCTTTTTTTCCCTCAGCATCGGGGCAATTTCCTTGGCGCTGATCACATTGCCGGCACCCATCACCAAAGTTCGTTTGATCACATTTTCAAGCTCCCTGATATTGCCAGGCCAGGGATAAGCCTTCAGCAATTGGATACACTCCTCGCTTAACACCTTGCTGGGACAGGAAAATTCTAGAGAATATTTTTCGATAAAATACTGGGCCAGAATTTCGATGTCTTCCTCGCGTTCACGCAGGGCTGGCAACAGCAGGGGCACCACATTCAGACGAAAATAAAGATCTTCCCTGAATTTTTTTTCATCCACCATTTTGGATAAGTCTTGATTAGTGGCCGAGAGAATGCGCACATCAATGGCAATACTCTGGGTACTCCCCAAACGCTGGATTTCCCCCTCTTGCAGAGACCTCAGCAATTTGGCCTGCAGTGCAATCGGCATGTCTCCGATTTCATCCAGAAAAAGTGTTCCGTGATTCGCCGCCTCAAAATAACCCGCACGAGATTCATCCGCCCCCGTAAAGGCCCCCTTGCGGTAACCAAAGAGTTCGCTTTCCAATAATTCTTTGGGAATCGAAGCACAATTCACCGCGATGAAAGGTGCGGTAGCGCGAGGGCTGGCCAGGTGAATTGCCTTGGCCAGCAGTTCCTTTCCAGTACCGGATTCACCGGTAATCAAGACCGAAACATTGGAGTTGGCCACTTTACCAATGGCTTTATACACTTCCCGGATTGCCCTTGATTTTCCAATGATTTTAGCTTGGCGATCAAATTGCTTATTGTGCAGTTCTTGCTGCAGTTCCTTGACGTCGTCGGTGAGTTTTTTGGTTTGAAGGGCCCTTTCGACGATCACCTCCAATTCATCCAACTCAAAAGGTTTGGTAATGTAGTCGAATGCTCCTTGTTTCATGGCCTCCACGGCATTTTTCATGGTGTCTTGAGCCGTCATGAGGAGGACAGGGAGTTCTGGTTTCTGAATTTTAATTTGGGTGAGCACTTCAAAACCCGTCATCTCAGGCATTTTGAGATCAAGCAGCGCCATGTCGAAATCTTCTTGTTCCAGTTTGTAGAGCGCCAATTTACCTTCCGAGCAGGTTTCGACTTGGTAGCCTTTTTCGGAAAAAAGTTTCTTGAGGATAGTACGCAGCGAATTTTCGTCTTCGGCTATCAGGATTTTGGGTGTGTGTGGAGTCATATTCATATTTTGTAAATTCATCAACTCGCCGCCCTCAAAAAAACCTTGAAAACAGTTCCCCGATTTGGAGCCGACTCTACCTGGATAAAACCCTGATGTTCTGTAATAATTCGATGGCTGATGGCAAGTCCTAAACCGCTGCCCCGTTTTTTTGTACTAAAAAATGGGGAGAACAGACGCTTGAGCACCTCATCTTCCATGCCACAGCCTTCGTCTTTGATGGCTATTTCGATCAGTCGAACGGCTTGACCTTTTTCGGTTTTAAGCTGGTATTCGGTAAAGAGGCGGGTTCGAACTTCAATCTTTCCCCCAGGGACATCGCCCAAGGCCTCGCGTGCATTTTTGATCAAATTTAAAAAGACCTGTTTCAGTTGATTTTCATCTCCTAAAATATCAGGAAGCGAAGGGTCATAAAATCTTAAAACTTTTATGTGATTTGCCTTGGCCGCTTGTTCCTCGAGGCAAAGCACTTCTTCGAGCAATTGGTTTAAGTTCAACTGCTTCAGTGTAATTTTTTTGGGGCTGGCGAAGTTTAAAAGTTCCACCAACAGCTCGTTTACTCGCTCGGTCTCTTTGACAATCATTTGCAGATATTCCACCCACTCCTCTTTGGGCTTGGCCCGCAACATCATCTGGGCAGCGCCTTTAATGCCTCCCAAGGGATTCTTGATTTCGTGCGCCAAGCCCGAGGCAATCGTTCCCATCACGCCCAGGCGATCGGCCACCTTCAGATCTTCTTCCATCTTTTTAAGGGGACTCAAATCCCGACACAGAAGCCTGGCCCCACAAATTTGCCCTTCTGCAGTGTGCAAGGGCTCCAGGTTGAATTCCAGCACGTAGGTATGCCTCAGCAGGGGGTTGGTCCATTCGTTTTCTCGAAGGGTAAAGCTATGACCTGTCTTCAGCGTGGTTTTTATGCGTGCCTGTAAATCTTTAGATTGAGGAAATAAATGCTCAACTTTTTTGCCCTGAATTTGAGAAAGCGAAGAGCCCAACATTTCTTGGGCAACGGGATTGAGGTAAGTGACGTATCCTTCCTTGTCAATCAGCAGCAGGGCATCGGGCAACGAAGCAATGATTTGTTCGAAAAAATGGAGATCGATCATGAAGAGTTCTTAGGGGTGGAATTTGGAATTGGCAAGGGTTAGTGCTCGTACAAAAGCAAACTGATATTCTGCCCATTCAAGGCTCGGCCCTGACCATTTTTACCTTCCTGAGCACGTTGAAGGGCCATTTGATAGATATGGGTTAAAATTTCCTCGAGAGGCACTTTTTCACAAGCCAGGGTGCAGAGTTCCCCTAAATGAAAATCATCCCCTTGAAAGGCATGGCTAATGCCATCGCTACAAATCAGCAGGCGATCCCCTTTTTCCAGTTCAATATGGCGATGGTCTAAATCCCGTGAAATCAAAATGGGTTCGTTGCCTAAGTAACGGGTTAAGGAATGATTTAGGGCATGTGCGCTTTCGACATCAATCAGTTTTTCGGCGTACAAGTCTTGTCCTTTGGTGTGATCTTTCGATTCGTAAATAATTTTTCCGTTTCGAAGGATTAGAATTTTGGTGTCCCCGATGTGATAGACCTGCGCACTATTTTTTTCGATTTTGCAGCAGGATAAAGTAGAGGCCATGGAACAAAATCCACCCAATGAAACGTCATTTTTCATCCGTTGCAGGAGCGCCGCGTGAGCGAAGAGCAGGCTTTCTTCCAGGCTATGCATGCGTTGCAGACCATATTCAATAAAATCGATGAGCAGGCCGGAAGCAATGTTTCCGGAGACATTTGTACTCAGTCCATCACACAACATGAAAAATGATTTTTCCGGAAGTACCAGATAGGCATCTTCGTTCCGAAAGCTGGTGTTATATCCTTGGGCGCAAAACCCTACCAGGCGGCCAGTCCCCAGGCGAGTGACACATTCGCCTTCTTCGTGGTTTCGCACTTTTAAAGAATATCCCAAATTTTGAGGGGCCAAATCGTAAATCTTCTGCATCTCAATCTGGTGGCGAGTGAGGTGCACTTCCTGAAAAAGCCCCGCCAGGTCGAGTTTCTCGAATTTTTTCTTTAGACCGATCTGTTCCAATTTCCGTCCCGATTCGTCCAGCTCGTGCAACAAGACCTGAGCCAGAAACTGTTGCTGGGTGTCGGAAGGTTTTTTTCCATTTTTAAGATCGCCCTGGTAAAACTGAAGGAAGTTTTTGGGAATGAGTTCGGGAGGACGAACACCCTTGAAATGGGAAATACTGCGCGAAGTTTGCAAAAAAGATTTATTTGCAAGGTTTGGGACTAAGCTAGAATTTTTGTTCTTTTGCAAAGAACTAAAAATCATGAGTACCCTTTCTGAAAGAAGCCAGTGCTCAGTATAAGGGCAAACAGGGCCTAACGGCAAGGCTTGTTCCTAAAGTAGACACGCAGTGCGTCAATGTAGGTATTTAAAAATAAAAGATTTTTTGAATAAGTCTAACGATGCTTAGACTTATCCTTCCTGGGATGCGAAAGTACCCAGAATAAGACAACGGAGACGATAACTAGGACGGTAGTGATAAGCATAATATTTGTTGCTGTTCTAAAAACAGCGTCCCAATACAGTATCGACCAAAGTCTGAAAAAGTTGCTAAGAATTATTAAAAATTGGTGAAGGGCTGCTTTTAAATTTGCTAGCAACTTTCTCAGAGCCAGTGCCGATACCTAGGCCAGAAATAAAGAGGCTGGATTTTATTAGATGGGTTTTTGAAATGTAAAATTTAAGGAGATGATATGAAAATAAAGAATGGTTTTGGATATTTATTGGGAGGATTTTTTATCGTGGCCTCTCTTGGCCTTAGTTCGTTGACTTGGGCGGATCCGGGGCCTGGCCACACACCAGCTAGCGCCCCCTCATTAGGAACACTCTATTACAGAACCGATTCAACAACCCACTTATCTACGCTGGCAGTCAAAATAAATAGTTTGGGTGCGGGTGACCACAATGGCGCTTCGTGTGAATATGCTACTGTAACGCCCCGTATTTTACCGCCTGGCTATGATACAGCTTGGCATCCAGGAGGGGTTTTCACTTACTCTTATCCTGAAAGTTCCTATTATTGCGTAACGCTTTCACCTGTGGATTTAGGTTTAACGGATGCTTCTCAAATGAAGCTTCGTGTAAAAAATAGTGTTTCGCTAATCACCGAAACAACGGGAGCTGCAACTTTAGACAATACCCCTCCCACTATTGGCGATTCAACTGCTACAGGAGATTTTCACCTCACGGAGGCCTCTCATGCCTACATTGCAACGCGGGGTTCTTCCTCTTATACTTTTGTCCCCCGCCACATTACTTTTGCGGCCAATGTAAGTGATTCAGGCTCGGGAATTGTTTCTTGCGGTTACTATCTGACTTCAGACAGAAGTAGCTATCCTCACTACGATGGCATGATTCTGAATCCTATTCCCGATCCTGCAGGTTCCGGAAGAATTATTGGATATACGTGTTTGTTTGACAATGTGGCATTGCCTGACAATCCTGCTTTAGCCTTATCAGTAATGGATCAGGTGGGCAACACTTCTACTTTAAATTTTGGACAGATACTTGTGGTGGACGACCAAGCGCCCAGCTCTAGTATTCAGGCCTTGCCAGCAACTACAACCACAAGCACCTTTAATTTAACCTACAATGTGAATGAAGTGGGGGATGCAACCCATAGTGGTGTCGATCGAATTTGGATCTACTATCACTATAAAGCCAACGAATCCGCTGCTTGGGGACCTAGCCACCAATATGGAGATCCTATCACTCCTACTTCCAATACCGGAACGGTATCATTATACCGCGCCTGAGGGAAATGGCCTTTACGAATTTTACTCCGGGGCCTGCGATCATGTTGGAAATTGCGAAAATATTCACGACCCTTTAGATGCAAGAACCACTGTACAGGCGCCTGTTGCTACGCCTACAGCTGCCATTGCGGTAACTCCTGGTCCTTTAACTTTCCCTGCAACGAATATCGGAGCAAGTTCTGCCCCTCAAACTCTAACCCTGCGCAATACGGGAACCGCAACGCTCAACCTTGCAAGCGTTACTTTGTCTGGAGATGCGGCTTCCCAGTTTGCTCTCACTTTATGCCATGATGTGCGAAATCGCAAGACAGGGACCCAGTGATCCGCAAGGATAGGGACCCACTCGGAGCGTAGCGACGGATCTTATTTTTTCTTTTTATAGGTGGGTCCCTATCGATGCAATTTGTTTTTTTCTGGGC
>JADFYH010000031.1 GCA_015233135.1 Deltaproteobacteria bacterium | reverse complement strand
TCAAAACAACACCCCAAACAAGAAGTGATTGACTTTAGAAAAGAAGAAGGCAAAGGGAAAAAAATAGAAATCAAGAAACTTCTCGCCTTATCAAAAAAAACTACCCCCAGTAATTAAATGCATCTATTAAAAAAAAAGAAAGAAATTTTTTTTGCTTTTTAACAAATTAGGACAAGGCTAGACATTGGCTTATGCGAAGATACAAAAAATTAACGTACGCTTCTTGACATTACTCGTACGTTTATGAGAAACAAAAAAATGGAGCTCTTATGAAAATAAATATAAATCTGATCACTCCCTCTCAATTTCGAGCAAATATTTACAAATATTTGGATGAAGTTGCAAAAAAGGGAAAGACACTCGAAATTAATCGGGATGGGGTCATTCTGCAAATTGTCCCAAAAAAGCAAGCCAAACAAGTTCAGATTATGAATGACATTAGCCGTCTTAAAAAACGCAAGGCGCTGCTTTGTAGCGATGAAGAACTTTTAAATATAAGTTGGGAGAAGGAATGGAATCCAGGCCCTTTATAGATACCCATGTTCTTATCTGGCTATTCGAAGGTAAAACACATCTGATTTCGCCTCGAGTGATTGAACTGATCAAAAATGTTCAGCTTTGGCTAAGCCCGCTCTCGATTCTTGAAATCGATTACCTCTACGAGGTCAAAAAAATCACTTATAAAGGCAAGGATATTTTTCGTGGGGTTTCCGCTGTGATTGCCATTGAAATTAAAGATGATTCTTTTTTAGCGATTATAAATGAGGCGTCACATATCCACTGGACGCGAGATGCTTTTGACCGATTAATAGTTGCCCAAGCTTCTCTCTATAAGGCAAGTCTGATTACTAAAGATAGAAAAATTGCAGATCACTATAAGCGGGCTGTTTGGTAATTCCCTTAAATTCTATGCAAAAAAACAAAAACTCCTGGCTTGCTCTATTGCTCAGTTTCTTTTTTATCTTTTTCTTTTCTGCTGCAGTCATCCTGCTTCAAAAACCTTCCGGTTTTATTGAAGGACGGGTTTTGGATGACCAGGGGCATCCCTTAAAAAAAGCGCGAATTTCTGCGGATGCCTATCCTCGTTATCTGAAGGCCTTTAGCGATGAGCAGGGTTACTTTCATTTGGATGGAATTCCCCTCGCCTCCTATCATGTGAGTGTTTCTGCCAAGGGCTATCAATATTATTATTTCCCCAATGTGACTGAAGTAAAGGAAGGCCAGCATGTACAGCTGGGGGAGCTAAAGCTCAAAGAATCTGAGCCCTATCTGTCGGTTTCTATCAATCAAATGACGAAAATGCCGGATGAAAAAGTGCTGGTGAATATCAATGGTTCGCGCATCAAAGAAATTTCTTTTTCGGCCTTTCAGATCGACCTAGTCAGCTATCTAAAAAATGGGGGCTCTGTTCAAGAGCTGCAAAATTCAAAATTTAATCCCAAAAATAATGCTGCGATAAAAATGATCAAGGAATGGAATACGTCCATTGCCGAAGAAGATGCCCTGGAGTTTGATCAGCGCCTCCCCGCCGATTTAAATGGGGCGGGTGTTTTTTTGATTCACTCCCTTGCGTCTAGTATCGATCGACAGAAAATTTTTGAATCGAATAGTCTGGTTTCAAAAACCGATATCGGTTTTATCGCAAAACGCGATACTTCCAAATTACTGCTTTATGTTTCTTCGTTTTCCAAACAAGCTCCAGTTCAAGATGCCCAGGTGTATTTATTTAGTGCGGGGCAAAATCCGATTCAGGCGAAAACTTCTTCCGAAGGTTTAGTGGAAATTCCTCTCAGTGAGCAGGCCGATAATAATACTGCTCCTCTTCCTTTTGTGGTGCTGAGTTTGGGTGAACAAGTGGCCTTCGCTTGGGCACCGCATTTGTATTCCACGGCAGACGATGAAAGTGTCTATGAGGGAGAGGGAGGCGATGGGGGAAGTGAAGGCGGAGAGGAAGTTGCAGAGGCTGAAGGAGAAGGCGCAGTTGCCGAAACAGAAGGGTCCGAGATGACTTCCCACCCTCACCCTAACCCTCTCCCCTCAAGGGAGAGGGGATTAACGGGTAAAGCGAAAATCTTTCTTTATACCGAACGCCCTCTTTATCGGCCTGGGCAAAAAGTTTATTTCAAGGGGATTTTAAGGGATGAGTTGGAGAATGGTTCTTACCTCTTGCCTACTGCTCAACCGATTGAGGTCACATTACAAGATCCTCAAGGAAATTTTTTAAATACCTTGCCGCTGCAGACGAACAGCATGGGCTCTTTTGCGGGTGAGTTTGATCTGGAAGAAGAAGCGGAATTGGGTTTTTACAGCTTGCAGGCAAGTCTTGCCGGAAAGACCGTCAAAAAAGAATTTGAGGTTCAGGAATATCGCAAGCCAGAATTTAAGGTAGAAGTGAAGGTAGAAAAAGAGCGTTATTTTTCGGGTGAAAATATCCGCTTTAATGTGAATGCCCAATATTATTTTGGATCTCCGGTTCCCGCAAATCTGGAATACACGCTCTATAAAAGCAAGAATGAGTTTTTGAGTAGCGAGAGTTACGGAGAGGCCGAGCCAGCAGATGCAGTCGCTGGGGGTTATGGCGAGGTGGTGGAAGAGGGAAAAGGAAAGACGGACGCCCAGGGAAATTTTAATCTGAATTTCAAGAGCGAAAAAGATCCTCTAGGGGCCCGCTATACCTTGCGTGTGGTCGCCAAAGATTTGACTGAAAGACAAGTGACGGTAGAAGGCGATGCCCACGTGGTGGCCGGGGATTTTTATTTTGCGCCCGAGTGGCTTCAGTATTTTGCGGTCGTTGGAAAGCCTTTTGCTTACACCGTGAAAACTCTGGGCTATCCCGAAACTCCTCTGGCTAAAAATTTTGAAATAAAAATTGAGAAAGAAAAATGGAGTAAACGCAAAGGCCAATACGATTATTCTAAAGTGGAAGACTTGAGTCTGCAAACGACGGCCCAGGGCCAAGTGCAGGCGGCGCTCAACTTTAAAGAGGGCGGGCATTATCGTTTGTCTCTTTCCGCAAAAGACAGCGCGGGCCGCGAAGTGCTGTATCACGATTTTGTTTGGGTGTCGGGAAAGGCGGAGGTGGAAGATTATGCCGAGCAAAAACAGTTAGTGCTTTTGCCCGAGAAAAAGAAGCTCGAATACAAGTCTGGTGAGCTTTTGCGCCTGATGCTCATTAATCCCATCGAAAATGCAAAGGTGTTGGTGACGGTAGAAGGGCCAAAAATTCATCAATATTTTGTGCAGAATATTTCGGGAACTTCGGGGATGATAGAAATTCCGCTACAAAGAGAGTGGGTGCCCAATGTGTTTGTGAGTGTGGGCTTGATCGGCAAAAAAGAATATTACGAAGCTTCTAGTGAAGTGAAAATTTCTCCTGCCGAACATTTTTTGAAAGTGCAAGTGCAGGCCTCGTCTGACAAAGTACATCCCGGTGATACGCTGCAATATGCCATCAAAACCTTGAACGATCAAGGTCAGGGGGTTCCTGCCGAAGTCTCGTTGGGCCTGGTCGATGAAAGTATCTATGCCCTCAAGGCCGATAGTACCCAGATTAAAGATTTCTTTTGGGGAGCCAAACCTAACCGTGTGAGCAGCCTGTATTCCTTCTCGGGTTACTTGAGTGGCGGCATAGAAAAAGAAGATAAAAATCTGCTGCGGCGTAATTTTAAAGACACGGCAGTCTGGCTGCCCCAAGTGCTGACGGATGCCCAGGGTGAAGCCAAGGTGGAGGTGAAACTGCCGGACAACCTCACTACCTGGCAAGCCACGGTCGTGGCTCACGATGCCACGACGGATGTTGGTCAGGAAATTTCCAAAATAGTTTCTTCCAAAGATTTAGTGGCGCGTCTAGCCATCCCGCGATTTTTTACCGAAAGGGATGAAGCCAAGGTGAAGGCGATTGTTCAAAACTTTACGGAGTCTCCTCAAAAGCTGAACCTGGCTGTGTCTGTCGAAGGGCTGAGTTTAAGTAATGCCGAAGACGCCAAAAACAGGCTAATCGATTTGGCGCCCAAAGAAAGTCGTACTTTTGAATTCACCGTGAAAGCGACTCAAGCCGGAGAAGCCAAGCTGAGCCTGCTCGCCAAGAACGATAAAATTTCTGATGGTGTCGAATTAAAGATTCCCATCTTGGCGCATGGCATCGAACAGAAAAGTTTTGAAAGAGGTGAGATTGCGGCCTCCAGCCCGGAAAATGAAAACCCGGCGACCAAGATCCATTTAAACGTAATGCCTCAAAGTGATGTCGCGAAATCAAAACTCAAGCTCAGTTTAGACAGCTCAGCGCTAGGTCAAACTTTGGGTCCTTTGTCTTATCTGATCGATTATCCTTATGGCTGTGTGGAGCAGACTTCCAGCCGTTTGCTGGCGGCGGCTTATTCGAAAGATCTGCTGCAGGTGTTGGGGCAGCAGGATCCTGCGATTGAAAAGAAGGCGAATAGTTTTATCCCCAAGGGAATACGACGTCTGCAAAAGATGCAGAGTTACGACGGCAGCTGGGGCTGGTGGAAAGGGGAGCAGGGCGATTTGTTCATGAGCTCTTATGCGCTCTATACTTTGAATATGCTCAAAAATTCAGGCTATGAGGTGAAGGATCAAACGCTCACTCAAGCCTCGGAGGCCTTGACGAAGCTCATCGAAGCCGCACAAAAAAATACAACGGTTTCTTCTTCACTTTTAAATTTTGCTCAATATGTGGAAGTTCAAAATCATCAGAAAATGTCTTCGGCACAAGTTCCCCAAACGGCTTATGACTTGGCTTTGAAGAGTCTCACTCTTTTTACTCAAGGTCAAAAACCAAAGGCCGCTGAGCTCTTAAGCAAGCTGGAAGGCCAGGCGAATTGTCCCAACAATGCTTGTCTCTATCCCAAACTGGATCAGGGCTATTGGATGTATGATAAATTGGGCTCTGTAGAAACTTCTGCCTGGGCCCTCAAGGCCATGATTCAACAGGCCTCGCCAAATACGGCACTCGAAGAAAAAATAGCGAATGGCCTTTTGTCGGAAATAAAAAATTCCAGCTGGGCTCACACGCGGGAGACGGCCATCGCCCTTTCTGCCTTACTCGATTATGCAAAAAGTCTGACTTCAGTTCATGTAGGCGTGAAGGGCAAGATTTTGATCAACGGGAAAGAAGTGAAAAATATAACGGTGGCCAATCCCCATTTTGTGAGAAAGCTTTCAAAGCTGGAACTCAATGCGGGGACTAACCTTTTGGAAATCACCAATCTCACAGCCTCCAACTTGTATTACCAAAACGAATTTTCTCAATTTTCAAATGAGGAAGATTTAGCGGCCAGTAAGCAGGGAATTAGCATCACGCGAGAGTATCTTCGTTTGGAAGCCAATGGTCAGAACAATGAGGGGCAGACTCTCTATAAAGCCAGCCCGCTTTCGGGTACTCTGAAAAAAGGCGAGGTGTTGGGAGTGAGATTGAGCTTCGAGACCGATCAAGATCGGCCTTATGTGATTGTAGAAGATCCCTTACCGGCGGGTTTTGAGGTGTTTGATGCGCTTCGTTTTGAAGGGAATTCTTTGTGGGTAAATCAAACTCAGCTGAGAGATGAAAAGATCTCTCTGTTTGTCAGCCTGCTTCCCAAGGGAAAGAGTGTAATGACCTACGCCTTGCGACCTGAGCTGGCGGGCAGTTTTCATGTGATGCCTGCGCAGATTTATCCGATGTATGAACCCAGTGTGCGAGGGACTGGGGCTGAGGCGAGGTTGAGGGTGGAGTGACTTCCCATGCGAAAAAAATATTTCTTCCTCATCCTGATTGTACTGCTGGGCTTCACCTCCTGGGCCGCCCAGGCCTTGTATCGCGAACGCAATTTTTCGCTGCGCCGTGCAAGTTTTCTTACTTTGCTTTCTTCCAGAAGCGCAGCACAAAAGAAGAATATTGGTTTGGCGGCCAGCAAAATAAATGGGGTGATTATTTATCCCGGAAAAGTTTTTTCTCTCAATGAAGGCGCAGGCCCTTATGCAAGTGAGGAAGGGTTTTTAAAAGAAAGAACTTTTGAAAAGGAAGCGTTTGCTTTCAAAGCGGGAGGGGGAGTGTGCCAGCTGGCCAGTACTTTGTATAACGCGGCACTCCAGGCTGGTTTAGAAATTGAAGAGCGCACGCAGCATTCGCGGCCGGTGCAGTCCGTTCCCTGGGGGCAAGATGCCACGCTGGTTTATGGGCTCTCGGATTTGAAAATTAAAAATCCTTTTGAGTTTCCGTTGAAGATTGTTTCGATGATTAAGAATGAAGAATTAAAAGTGGAAGTGTGGGGGAAGTGAAATCTCTCCTTCCTTACGATTTCTTAGACTTGGATGTTCATGAAGAAGTCCCCTCGCCCCAGCGGGGGAGAGGGCCAGGGTGAGGGGGTAATTGGATTTAATTTGGTTTTCTAGACTATTCTAGTTTTATAAGGAAGGAATGAACTGAAAGTAGAAAAAAGAATACAAATTGTATCCACTATCACCCTCACCCTGCCCTCTCCCCTCGAGGGAGAGGGGAATTGACGGCAAATGCTTACCTGAACTTATGGGTAATATATAGTCTTGGTGAGGAAAGGGAACGTATATGAGGACAAACCTATGCAAACAAAAAAAATAATTTTCTACTGCCTGCTGCTTTTCATCTCCAACCTCATTGCCAGCTTTCTTTTTTGCAAAGGCGTAAAGGCCCTCTATCCCGTCTTTTATTTGGTGTTAGTGGTGGGTGGAATTGGAATCGTTCTGAGTTCTGTGCTCAGTTTGCTCTTAAAACTTTTGGGAGCTTCTCTGGGGGGATTTTTCGATTGTCTGCTCGTTCTGGTTTTTCAAATCATTCAAGTGACTCTTACTTTTTCGCTTTCCTATTTCATCTTCCGCCTGCCCGCTCTTTATGGCGTTGCCTTTGTGGCCTCTGCCTTATTGGGCTTGCTGGCCGTTTGTCTGTTGCCAAAATTACCTGCTTTTTTGCAAAGCATAGTCAGCGTTGTGTTGGGAGCCTTGGCTTTAACGATAAGCCTACGTGTGGGAGGTGTTTTTGCCGCCTGTTTTTCTTCGCTTCTTTTTTTAAATCTATTGCCTCTGGGTTTGAAAATTGTTCCGGAGGCCCAGCGCTTTGCTTTTGTGAAGATTTTAAGTTTTTGGGGCTTGTTGTTTGTGGGTCGCGCAGCCCTTCAATATTATCTTTTGGAGAGTGGCTATGATGCCTTGGGCGTGGTGATTAGCAATCCTTATAGCTTTGCGGCCCTCTTTGCCGGAATCAGTTTGCCTTTTATTTATAGTGTTTGTGCCCGCGAAGAAAAATTTCCGCATCTTGGCTCGGTGTTTTTATTGGGTTTGATGATTCCTCTCTTGCTTGGCTTTATCTTTCATGTACGCCCCATGGCCGGCTTCCTCATGGGCCTTGTTTGTGCCGCTTACTGGCTGGGTTTGTCTGAAAATCAAAATGAAGATTTTATTCTGGTGGCCTTGCTGGCCTTTGTGACGACAGGTTTGGGGATGACTTTCTTTAAAGAGTCCCTTTCTTTTACACGAGGGATGAGCCTGGCAATTTTAAGTGGAGGGGTCGTGGTGATTTCTGTGTATTCGGCGCTGTTGTATGGGGTGTGGAAGAGGCGGGGATGATATGTCCCACGTTTTTCGTAGGGGCGGTGCCTCCGTGCCCGCCTGCAATCTTGCTTTTCAATTGGGATTAAAGAATCAAAGTACATCCATGTGCGGGCGGGCACGGAGGCACCGCCCCTATCGGATCAAATATTAATATGTAACGTGAACTATTTTATCCTCCTCATAATCTTTTTCTTTTCCCCTATCCTCCACGCCTTTTCGCCTCAATTTGAAGGCAAAGCCGCCCAAGCCCTTGAGCGCATCACCCAGCAGCATCCTGGAATCCTGATGATTAAAGACCTTTCCACTTCGCAAGAATGGGTAGCAGGGGACAGCGCTTTTTTGGAGAAAAAATTTCTTCCGGGTTCACTCATGAAATTAATTACAGCCAAGCTGGCAGTGGATCAAAAACTAAATCCCTCTTTTAAATGTGTAGGAAGATCCAGAATAGGTCCCCACAAATTTTATTGTTGGACTCGCAAGGGCCATGGCGATTTGAATCTGGTTTCTGCCTTGGCGAAATCTTGTAATTTATATTTTTTGAAGCTGCTTTCTCAACTGAGTTTCAAAGATTGGAAGGCAAACTTTGAGCAATATTTTTCTTCAGGGCTGCCCTCGATGGATTCGAATGCTCTTCAATATTATTACCTGAGTTTGGGTGACGATGCCGCTTTAAAACTTTCTCCCCGCGAGCTTTTTAGTTTTTGGCAAAAATATTTAAAAGACATTCAAACCGCTCCTTATGCCGATATTCTGCAGGCCCTGAAGCGTTCTTCGGAAGAAGGAACTTTAAAAAGACTGCGCTTTAAAATTATAGGAAAAAGTGGTACCGCAGATTCACTAAAAAAATCGTATAAAACCGATGCCTGGTTGTTGGGGGCCTATCCGCAAGAAAACCCTCGTTATGTCTTTTTGGTGTTTTTTAGAGAGGCTTATGGTTTTAGAGAACCGGTCGATTTGATGAATGAAGTGTTGGGGATGCTTTAATTTATGATCAAAAAAATAATTCCATTTTTTCTCACTTTTCTTTTTTTATTCAACCCTCCTCTTTTTGCCCTCGAAAAAATCATCCATGTCAAAGTGCTTTCCCGCTACGCCCTCGAAGAAGTTCAGGTCATTTCCAGTTTGTCTAAAATGAAGGTGCCGAGCGGAAATCAAATCCAGGAAATCCTTATCTCTCCGGAAACTCCTGTCATCCTCAAGGCAAAGGGAAAAGAAGTTGAAGTGATTATCGGCAGAAATATTCGGACTCTGCAAAGTCTTCAGATGGAAAGCCCCCGAGGCTCTTTTTTGAAAATCAAATCGGGGGAGTTGGAACGAAAATTTGTGGGAGCTCTGACGATTCGAAGCCTCAAGGGGCAGTTGTCCTTTATTGAAGAAATTCCTTTGGAAGATTATGTGCAGGATGTTCTGGAATCCGAGATGCCCAATGGCTTTCCGCCCGAAGCGCTGAAGGCCCAGGCGATCCTCATTCGCACCTATGCCTTTGTGAATGCCGGTCGTCATCAGCAGGAAGGTTTTGATTTGTGCGATCTCACCCATTGCCAGGCCTACGCTGGTCGCCAACTGAACCACAGAAGTCACGCCGAAGCCGCACAAGCCACCCAAGGGCTGATGCTCGCCTACAATCTAAAACCCGCACAAGTGTTTTACCACTCCACCTGCGGAGGCCATACCAGCGCGGCCTCGGATGTGTTTGGAGGCGCTGAGATCCCTTATCTGAAGGGGGTGAGTGACGAAGACTATTGCAAAAAATCCCCACACTACAAATGGGAAGATTTTATTTCGCTTAATATTTTGAAGGAGGTTTTAAGCAAAGATCCGATAAAATTGAGCGGAGATTTAAAGAATGTTTCCATTTCCAAAAAGGAAGAAGCCGGTCGTGTCTTGGAATTGGCCTTAGAGGGAAACAAAAAAACTCTCATTTCAGCGACTGCTTTTTTATCTCAAATCGGAAAGTACCTGGGCTGGAGTCAGCTCAAAAGCAACTGGTTTGAAATGGAGCCCAAAGACAATGGTCTGATTTTTAAAGGCCATGGCCTAGGCCACGGTGTAGGCCTTTGCCAATGGGGCGCCAAGGGGATGGCAGAACAGGGGAAAAAATTTGAGGAGATTCTGCAGCATTATTTCCCGGGGGCGCAGTTGATACAGAGGAGTATTTAGGGATCGTTCAAAAACAATAAAAAAGTAGACAAACACTATTGCAGTAGATATCGCCCTAACGAAATGTCATGAAAATTTACCCTCTGAATTGTGGCACCCTGTGTCCTGTTGCGGCATCCCTGTCCGTTGGAAGTTCACACATGGTCTGTCGTTGCCTCCTGATCGAAACCTCGCAAGGCCTTGTGCTGGTCGATACGGGCTTAGGTTCCCAAGACATCCAAAACCCCTCGAGTCGTTTGGGCCGTCTTTTCATGACCTTGGTGAGACCAAAGTTAGATCCCGAAGAGACCGCCCGGTGGCAGATAGAACGGCTTGGATTCAAAGTAGAAGAGGTTCGCCATATCGTGCTGACACATCTGGATTTGGACCATGCCGGAGGGATTGGTGATTTTCCAAAGGCCCAGGTGCATGTCCTTAAATCCGAATATCAAGAGGCCATGACCACAAAGAGGCATGGTTACCGGCCCATCCAGTGGGCGTCGCAACCCCAATGGCTGTGTCATCCCTCGGAGGGAGAAGCTTGGTTCGGTTTCCAATCGGTACAGGCTTTGGATCGCTTGTCCGAAATTCTATTAATCCCTCTCCCAGGCCACTCTCGTGGGCATTGCGGTGTGGCCATAAAAACTGGTCCGACTTGGATTCTTCATGCCGGAGATGCTTTTTTTCATCACAAAGAAATCTCGGAGAATCAAGCCCAATGCCCGATAGGGCTGCGTTTCTTTCAAAATATTGTTCAGTGGAACAGGGAAAAGCGGCTGGAAAATCAGGAACGATTGCGAGAGTTGAAAAGAGAACAAAGGATGAAAATCTTTTGTTCCCATGATCCCTTTGATTTTTTTGATGTTCCAGAAACCTCTACCCATTCAATTCATTTCACAGTGTAAGGAGAATTTATGGCCACCAAGCCCTTTGTTTATCAAAATCCCTATCCCCTTGGAAAAGAACAGACGAAATACCGGAAGATCGATGGCTCCGAAAAATATGTGACTGTCGAATCTTTTGCGGGCAAGGAGATGCTTTGCATCCAGCCTGAGGCGCTAACTCTGCTCTCCAACATGGCGATGAAGGATGTCTCCTTTCTGCTTAGAGCTGAACACAACGAATCGGTGGCCAAGATCCTCAAAGATCCAGAGGCCTCCGCCAACGACAAAGGTGTGGCACTGGCCTTTCTGCGCAATGCCGAAATTTCCTCAAACTTTGAACTTCCCCTCTGCCAGGATACCGGCACGGCCACTATCATTGCCAAAAAAGGACAGCAGGTCTGGACCGGCGGGCGAGATGAAGAAGCGCTTTCTCTGGGCGTTTACAAAACCTACACGGAAGAAAATCTTCGCTACTCCCAAACCGTGGCTCTAAACATGTACGATGAAATCAATACCGGCACCAATCTGCCGGCCCAGATCGACATCCAGGCCGTGGAGGGGGACTCTTATAAATTTCTCTTTATGGCGAAGGGAGGGGGGTCAGCCAACAAGACTTATCTCTTTCAGGAAACCAAGGCCTTGTTGACGCCGGGCAACTTAGTCAAATTCCTCGTTGGCAAGATGAAGACTTTGGGGACCGCCGCCTGCCCACCTTATCACATTGCCTTTGTCATCGGCGGAACCAGTGCGGATGCCTGCCTGAAGGCGGTCAAGCTTGCCAGCACCCGATATCTGGATGAACTTCCGACCCAGGGAAACGAACATGGCCAGGCCTTTCGTGATGTGGAGCTGGAACAAGAACTCCTGGAAGAGGCTTACGATCTGGGCGTTGGCGCGCAGTTCGGGGGCAAGTATTTCGCGCATGACGTCCGCGTTATCCGCTTGCCGCGCCACGGAGCCTCCTGCCCGGTAGGAATGGCGGTTTCCTGCTCGGGCGATCGTAACGTCAAGGCCAAGATTACGCGGGACGGAATTTTCATCGAAGAATTGGATCGCAATCCTGCCCGACTCATTCCCGACGAATATCGTGAAAAGCATGGCCATGGTGTGAAGATCAATCTCAACCATCCCATGAAGGAGATCCTGGCTGAGCTCTCCAAACATCCGGTTTCCACTCCACTCTTACTGACCGGCACTATCGTGGTGGGTCGAGACATCGCCCACGCAAAATTTAAGGAAATTATAGACAGTGGAAGACAAGTGCCTGAATATCTTTTAAAACATCCCATCTATTATGCCGGTCCGGCCAAGACTCCGACGGGCAAGGCCTCTGGTTCTTTTGGTCCCACCACGGCGGGTCGAATGGATTCTTATGTGGACCTCCTGCAAAGCAAAGGCGCCAGCCTGATCATGATCGCCAAAGGCAATCGGAGCCAGCAGGTGACGGAGGCCTGCAAGAAGTACGGTGGATTTTATCTGGGCTCCATCGGAGGCCCGGCGGCGGTGCTGGCCGAAGAGAACATCAAAAAAGTCGAATGCATCGACTTTCCCGAATTGGGCATGGAAGCCGTTTGGAGGATCGAAGTCGAGAATTTTCCGGCCTTCATTTTGGTGGATGACAAGGGGAATGATTTTTTTAAACAGTTGGGGTTGTAAATGACAAAATTCACAGCTCTTCAAAATCCAAGCCCCTGGAGACGTATTGCTGTCGCAAGTTGGCGGGCGCCGAACGATCCGACTGTTTATGGGTTGCTGCAATTCGACTTCACCCAGGGCCTTGCCTTTCTGGAAAGACTGCGGGCGGAAGGGGCAGGGAAGATCACGGTGACTCATCTGGTCGCCAGGGCAGCAGCGCTCACGCTTCGCCAATTTCCCGAGATGAATGGAATCATTCGTTGGGGAAAGATCTATCTTCGAAACACGGTGGATATTTTTCTGCAGATGGCAACCCGGGAAGAGGGCGGGCGCCACGATCTCTCGGGGGCCAAGATTGACTCTTGTGATCGTAAAACTATTGGAGAGATTGCCAGGGAGCTGCGCGACAAGAGTGAAAAAATCCACGCCAGAAAAGACCCTCAGTTCACCGCAACCCTGCGCCTCTTGAAATGGATTCCCGCTTGTTTGCTCCCTTTTACTCTTCGCCTCATCAGCTTTCTGATCCACGATCTGCGCCTCCATTCACGGGTCTTGGGTCTGCCCGAGGATCCCTTCGGTTCTGCGATGGTAACCAACATTGGTTCGCTCGGGAGTTCGGCGGGCTTTGCCCCCATCACTCCGATGAGTCGGGTTCCGCTGATCCTCTGTGTGGGTGAAATTCAGCTGCGTCCCTGGGTGGTGGATGGACAAGTAGTTGCCCGTCCTATCCTCGAGATGGGTGCCACCTTTGATCATCGTTTTATGGATGGAGCCGCTGCGGCTCAGATTCTAAAGGCATTCCGCGAACTGATTGAATCGCCGGAAAAAATTTTATAACTCCTCATGATGCAGAATTTTCTCAAGTTTCTGGAAACTCCCATTCAATACTTAAAAGGTGTAGGCCCGCGTCTGGCGGATTTGCTGGCCAGATTGAATATCAAAACCTTCGAAGATCTGCTCTATCACATCCCTCATCGCTATATCGATTTCAAGGCCATTGAGAGCTTAAGCCAGGCGCAAATCGGCGAGCAGGTGATGTTTAAGGCCAAGCTTCTGGATTACACAGAGGCAGTGAGTTCGCGTTCCCGAAAAAAAGTTTTTTCTGCCCTCTTTCAAAATAAATTCGAAATTTTAGAGACAAAATTTTTTCGTTTTTATGCCTCGCTTACCAAACAATTTAAAAAAGGTCGTTGGGCTATCCTCCAAGGTGAGCTTTCCCGCTTCGGGGCGCAGTGGCAAATGGTGCATCCGCAGATTCAGTGGTTAGAAGAGGAAGAAGATTTAGAGGAAGCGGGAATTATTCCCGTGTATCCGCTGACTGAAGGATTGAATAATAAAATGCTGCTGCGTTTTAGAGAAAATTTGCTGATCCAATTTTCAAAGCAACAACAAGAAACTCTTCCCGCTGAATTGTTAGAAAAATATCAATTACCCGCACTCTCCGAAAGCTTTGAAAGCATTCATCAGCCTGTAGATCCTGCCGCCCTACAAGATTTGAATGCCTATGCCAGCCGCGCGCATCAGCGGCTTATTTTTGAAGAATTTTTCTATCTTTCTTTGGGGCTGGCCCTTAAAAAGGCAGGGCAGGGGCAAGCAGAACAAGTCCCAAGCGGAGTCGCGTTGCAGATCGACCAAAATTTGATTCAGCAGTTTCTGAGCACGCTTCCTTTTACTCCCACCCAGGCACAACAAAAGGTGATTCAGGAAATTCTAAAAAATTTAAGCGCCCGCAAAGCCATGTCTCGACTAGTTCAGGGAGATGTGGGCTGTGGAAAAACTCTGGTCGCGATAGCGGTGGCTTTGGGTGTGATCCAAACGGGTTATCAAGTCGCCCTCATGGCGCCGACTGAAATTCTGGCGGAGCAACACACGCGGAATATCCAGAAAATTTTAGAGCCTTATCCGATCAAAATCGCCTTACTCAAAAGTGCGATGTCGGCCGCTGATAAAAGAGAAGTGCTCGAAAAAATTAAAAGCGGAGAAATCCATTTTCTGGTGGGCACTCACTCCTTAATTGAAGACGAAGTAGAATTTAAAAATCTAGCCCTGGCGATTATCGATGAACAGCATCGCTTTGGCGTGATGCAAAGAGCGGAGCTGAAGAAAAAAGGGGACGGGACTCATATCCTGATTATGACGGCAACGCCCATCCCGCGTACCTTGGCGATGACCGTCTATGGTGATTTGGAAATTTCGACGATCGATGAGCTTCCCAAAGGCCGCCAGCCCATCGACACGCGGGTTTATTCCGAAAAAGATTTGCCACGCATTTATGAGTTCGCTCGAAAGCTTATCGCCCAGGGGCGACAGATTTATTTTATTTATCCCTTGGTAGACGAAAGTGAAAAACAAGATTTGAAAAACGCCACGCAAAGTGCCGCCCATCTTCAGGAAGTGTTTAGAGAATACAAAGTGGGTCTAGTTCACGGGCAAATGAAGTCGGAAGAAAAAGAAGAGGTGCTGCACAATTTTTTGGAAAACAAAATTCAAATTCTAGTTTCCACCACCGTGATTGAAGTCGGCATCGACGTGCCAAACGCCACCCTCATGGTGGTGGAGCACGCCGAGCGTTTTGGCCTGTCTCAGCTGCATCAAATGAGAGGACGTGTGGGGAGAGGTTCCGAAAAATCCTATTGCTTCCTCGTGGCCTCCTGGCCTCGCAGTGAAACGGCACTCCAACGTTTGCAGATGATGAGTAAAACGAACGACGGTTTTAAAATTGCCGAGGCCGACCTGGAAATCCGCGGCCCGGGTGATTTCATGGGCACCCGCCAATCCGGTTTGCCGGATTTCAGAATTGCCAATTTGGTGCGCGACTTGCCGATTTTAGAAAAGGCAAAAAAAGAAGCGGATGCTTGGATTGAAAGTGATCCCCATTTGAGCCAGGAGAAATCCAAAGATATAAAAGAAGTTTTATTTCATCGCTGGAAAGGGAGACTGGGCTTGACGCAGGTGGGGTAGTGTAAAAAAATCTAAAAAAACCACACAACTATTTCTAATTTATACCGATAAGTTTTAAAGCCTGAGAGAGCTTAAGTCTCCGAGGCTTAAAACTTATATGGTAACCCTTAACAGAACCATCCAATCTTTAGCTTTACCTATAAACGATTCCCGCTTGTCGCCTCATCCTGCCGCTGAAGCGTCCCCACCAAATATTAGCCCATCTCAATTTCCCCATTTGAGCCAAGCCGTTGCTGCCTTGCACGAAATCAAACATTCAATTTTTTCCTCCCTCTATTCCTCCGTAGGGTCGGGTCTCTGTGCCCGACCGGTATTGGAGTTTTTCGATCAGGAAATCTGTACCCAATCTTTTGCTCTACAGCTGGGGATAGCGGTGGCTGCCGGAATCCCCGCCGGCTTCGCAGGAAGGGCTGCCGGCCAAGGTCTGATTGCCTTTGTCGGCAATAACGCACTCGGTAGAGTGGCCGCATTCTGTATTCGTATTCCCGTCACGCACCTGGTGAATCAATATCTTTCCGGAAACATCCAGGCCTATTTGTCCCATCAGTCCTATTCGTCCAACTCATTTTCGGCCCAAGATTTACTCAGCATGGGTAACCTGGGAGCCGCGGAGGTGCTGGGCCATGCGCTGGGCGGAAGCACAGGTAGCTTTATTTTGGGAAGATTGATCGGTGGAGCGACGAATTGTGTGGCAACAGGACTAGAGATCTTTGCGGGACATCAAATCAATAAAGTCTCACGCCAGATTTTACATCGCAATTTGTTTGAAGCCGTGGAGCAAAGAGAAGTTTGGAGAGATGCCTTGAACTGGCGAGAGCTTGTCAAAAATAGTGTAACGGATGCGGCTTTTTGTGTGGGGCATGGGATGTTTGCAGTTGGAAGTCATCTTCTTCGTAGGGTTGGGCCTCCGTGCCCGACCGCAAATGGTGACGGGCGGCCACAGAGGGCCGCCCCTACGGTAGAATCCCCCAGCTGCCAAGACTTCATCGAGTTTGCAGGCCGAATCCCAGAGATTTGGCATCAAACACAGCTGCAAACCTTGATGCTGGCGATGGGGGCGGTGGGAAGAGGAGCCAGGTCTCGTCCAAGTATGACGTCGGAGCTTGAAGGATTAAGGGCCGACCTTGAACATGCTTGCAATCGATTGCGTGATGCTGAAGGAAGAGGAGATGCAACAACAGATCAAGGCGCTTTTAGGGAGGTAATTTACTACTTACAACAAAAGATTTCTGCCATTGAGAAAGCAGGTATTCAAGAGATTGGAAAATCAAATCCGATCGCCTCCTTAGTGAATATGGTTTACGTACAAGGCGGCAGATTCAGAATGGGTGCAGAGGGTAATGAAGGCACTGCTCAAGAGATCACTCTGCCCGACTTTGAAATGAGTGAAACGGTGGTGACGAATTCAGTGCTTGATCAGTATAGGGCCGCGATGCAAGAAAGACCCTTTGCGGTGATCGCGACCCAAGCAGAAAGTCCCTATTGTTGGGTGATAGCCCGCTTTGCAACAGAAGTGGAGGCCAAGACATTTGTAGGTAGAGGAAGTGAAAACACAATTGGAGAGATGCTGGAAAGTGAATCTTTTGGAAATGACATCAGGGAGCAGGATTTTTTTAGAGGTAGAAAGTTTGTACAGGGTTTGTTTGACCCAAAAACGAATCTAAACGGGTTGCAGATTGTTGAAGCAGTGCCAAAAAAATATAAAAGTGGAGAAAACTTTGACAGACCCAATCAACCCGCCGTCGAAATCAATTGGTTCGAGGCCTTGGGTTGCGCTGATTGGCTGGGGCGCATATTAAAAGGGCTCCCGGGCCGCCTTCCCACAGCGGCTGAAAGTGAGCTTGTAAGACGAGGAGGGATTGATCCTCAAACAAAACAATGCCGCAATAATAAATATGGAACCAGTGATGGCAAAGCCCCCGATGGAAGCAATGCAGATTTTAATAGACGCTATGATGAAGGCCCGAAGGATGTAGATGCGACTTTGGTCAATAGATTGGGAATAAGAATTAACGGAGTATGGGAATGGTGTAATGGTTGGTATAGAACAAGTTTAAAAGGGTTATCCGAAACAATAGCAGGGTTTTTAAATCCTGAATTTGGTTCAAGAGAGCTGCGTGGTGTTTCCTGGAACTACGATGGTGGCGGGAACGCGGGGGCGGCCAGTCGGAGCTTCAACCTACCTGATATACGCACCAATTTTTTTGGGTTTCGCGTCGTTGTAGCTGCTGTTTCCGAGAACTCAAATTTTTAAACTCTCCAATCAGGGGGGCAATGCCGCCGTGAAGCAATGCAGCAAATTCAAAAATATTCTCCGGCTTACAGGAAAAGTCAAAAAGTGAGTACGTCTGCTTGAAGTTCAGTTTATTCAATTTATCCCCTCACCCCGACCCTCTCCCTCACGGGGAGATGGGGCTTCATCTTTTCCCTTTACAATATTTTCTTCCGCATGAAATAACCTTCTTTCATGACTTACGAACGAATTCAACGCTTACCTCCCTACATTTTGGGTGCGATTACCCAGCTGATGCTGGAATCTCGCCGTAAAGGGGAAGATGTCATCAATTTGGGGATGGGAAATCCCGATCTCGCCACACCTCCTCACATCGTCCAAAAATTAATTGAAGCCGCTGCCAAGCCCATCAATCATCGTTATTCACTCACCAAGGGAATTCCCAAATTACGCCAGGCCCTTTCCGATTGGTATGCGCGTCGTTTTCAGGTGAGTCTCGATCCGGAAACCGAGACCATTAGCACCATTGGGGCCAAAGAGGGAATCAGCCATTTGGTGATGGCCATGTGCTCGCCGGGGGATGTGGTGTTTGTACAAAGTCCTACTTATCCTATTCATACGTATTCGGTCGTGATTGCAGGGGCGGATGTCCGCTCTATTCATGCGAGTTCGGAAAATGGTTTTTTAGAAAATCTGGAGAGAGCCTTTAAAAGTATTTGGCCTAAGCCCAAGTTACTTGTCATTTCTTTTCCTTCGAATCCCAGTACGATGACTGTGGACTTGCCTTTCTTGGAAAAGATTGTCGCCTTCGCCAAAGAAAATAATATCAGAGTGATCCACGATATTGCCTATGCCGATCTGGTGTTTGATGGTTATGTGGCTCCCTCCATTTTGCAGGTAAAGGGGGCCAAAGATCTGGCGGTAGAATTTTTCACGCTTTCCAAAAGTTATTCGATGCCTGGTTGGCGAGTGGGTTTTTGTAGTGGAAACAAAGAAATGGTGGGCGCACTCGCTCGAATAAAAAGTTATCTCGATTATGGAAGTTTTCAACCCATCCAGATAGCAGCAACTGTGGCACTGAATGGCCCTCAATCCTGTGTGAGGGAGATCTGCGATACTTATAGAGTGAGACGCGATGTGCTTTGTGAGGAATTTACCAAGCAGGGCTGGCCTATAGAAAAACCAAAAGCCACGATGTTTGTGTGGGCAAAGATTCCAGAATCTCACCAAGCGTTAGGAAGCTTTGAATTTTCAAAATTACTTTTAAAAGAGGCAGGGGTTGCGGTAGCTCCGGGGATTGGCTTTGGGGAATACGGAGAGGGCTATGTGCGCTTCGCTTTGGTGGAGAATGAGAAACGCATTAAGCAGGCGGCGAAGGGGATAAAAAGGGCTTTGAAACTTTGACCTATGCCGACTTTACTTAGAAAAAATGGATTTCAATTTTTCTTCTACGCAAATGAACATGAGCCAATGCACATTCATGTGGTCAAAGCAGGTAATTTCGCTAAAATCGATTTGAATCACTTTGGAGTTTTTCAAAATACTCTCAGTAAAAAGGAATTAAGTAGTGCGCTAGCAATTACAAAAGAATATGAAAAAGAATTTAAACAAAAATGGAAGCATTTCTTTAAAAGGTAAATCTGTCCGCTTTGATGAAGAATATCTCCATGTTCTTTTGAAAGATGGTCGTATGATTTCTACTCCTTTAAAGTGGTACAAACCGCTTCAAAAAGCATCTCTGCAACAGCTTGCTCGTTATCACTTTATTTGTAAAGAGACTGGCATAGAATGGCCAGATTTGGATTATCATTTAAGTATTGAATCTATGTTTTTAGGCTTAACCCATTCAAAAGTTGCTTAAAACTCTCATGAATTTTTCCAAAGCTAAAAAATCCAAAATCTCCCTAGGCCTCATCGGAACTGGTACCGTCGGCGGTGGGGTGTTGGAAATTTTGCGAGATCAAAAAAAGTTTTTAAAAAACAAATTGGGTTTTGATTTGGAAATTAAGAAGGTTGCCACCCTGGTTCCTACTGAAGCGCAGCACTTGGGAGTCAACAAATCTCAAATCGTTGCTTCGTGGAAAGATATCGTGAATGACCCCGAAATTGATATCGTGATTGAGCTCATCGGGGGGACTGGCGTTGCAAAAGAAATTATCTGTCAATCCATTCAGAATAAAAAACAGGTGGTCACTGCCAATAAGGCCTTGCTTGCCATGCACGGAAAAGAAATTTTTGATTTGGCCGCCAGGCATGAAGCGCAAGTTTGTTTTGAGGCTTCGGTGGGAGGTGGCATCCCCGTTTTGCGAGCCTTGCGCGAGGCCTTTGCGGCTTGTGAAATTAACTCCTTGCAAGCCATCATCAATGGCACCTGTAATTATATCCTCAGTGAAATGGCCGATAAGGGGGCCGGATTTCAACAAACCCTGAAAGAGGCGCAGCGCCTGGGTTACGCAGAACAAGATCCTACCTTTGATATCGAAGGCATCGATGCCGCCCACAAGCTTTGCATCCTCATTTCTATGGCCTTCGGTGTTTTTGTGCCCCTAAAACAAATTTATACTCAGGGGATTACCGAACTCAGCCCTCTGGATTTTGAATGTGCCAATCGTTTTGGTTATTGCATCAAGTTGCTGGCCATCGCAAAAAAGAACCAAGATGGTTTGGAAGCCCGAGTGCATCCCACAATGATCCCCTTAACGAGTCCGCTGTCTTCTGTAAAAGATGTCTTTAACGCCATTCTGATTGAAGGCACGCCCTTGGGGCGATCGTTGTTCTATGGACGTGGAGCGGGCAGGGGGCCCACGGCCTCTGCGGTGATGGGCGATGTGGTGGAGATTGCGCGACGCCTGGTGAGTGGATCTCCTGTGATTACGCCCCCTCTGGGTTTTGTCCGGGAAGCGCTGCAAAATGGAAAATTGAAAGCGCTGGAAAAAATTAATTCGGCTTATTATTTGCGTTTTTCTGTTTTGGACCGGCCCGGGGCCTTGTCGAAAATTACGGGTCTTTTGGGAAAAGAAGGAATTAGCATTGCCTCGGTGTATCAACATGAATTAGATCTGGGTAAAAAAGTTCCGGTGGTTTTGTTGACTCATCCTTCGAGTGAAGAAAAAATGCAGAAGGCGTTGAAAAAAATTGATCGATTGTCGTTCATTAAAGAAAAAACCTTAAGGATTCGAATTGAACATGGCTAATCACTATCAAGGTATTATTAAGGCCTATCCTCAATATTTACCCGTACAAGAAAAATCCATTGTATCGTTGTGCGAAGGGGCCACCCCTTTGCTGGAGGCTCCCAAGCTGGCGGAGCGCCTTTGTCCGGGCACCACCATTTATTTGAAGCTCGAAGGCCTAAACCCCACAGGCTCTTTTAAAGATCGAGGGATGACTTATGCGGTCTCCAAGGCCCACGAAGCAGGATCAAAAGCCATCATCTGTGCCTCCACAGGTAACACTTCTGCGTCGGCGGCGGCTTATGCGGCTCGTTCGGGGCTGCGTTGCATTGTCTTGATTCCCGATGGAAAAATCGCTCTCGGAAAACTTTCGCAGGCCATGATGCATGGGGCTGAGGTGTTACAGATCAAAGGAAATTTTGACGATGCCTTGCGCATGGTGAAAGAATTTTCGCAAAGCGGAAAAGTCACCCTGGTAAATTCGGTGAATCCTTTTCGTCTGATAGGCCAACGCACCCTGGCTTACGAGGTGGTGGACGAATTGGGAGAAGCGCCTGACTATCATGTGATGCCGGTAGGAAACGCTGGAAACATCACGGCGCATTGGGGGGGCTACAAAACTTATTTCGAAGAAAAAAAATCCAAAAAATTGCCAAAGCTCTTGGGCTTTCAAGCCGCGGGGGCAGCGCCCATTGTGTTGGGTCATGTGGTAGAAAATCCAGAGACCTTGGCCACGGCCATTCGAATTGGAAACCCTGCCAGTTGGCAGTATGCCCTGGAGGCCCAGCGAGAATCCCAGGGTTTGATTGACAGTGTCACCGACGAAGAGATACTCGAGGCCTATCAATTTTTAGCGCGTGAAGAAGGATATTTTTGCGAGCCCGCTTCGGCTGCAACCGTTGCGGGGCTGTTTAAAATTTCCAGGCAAAATAATTTCTTCAAAGCGGGAGAGGTGATTGTCTGTACCCTTACCGGGCATGGCCTGAAAGATCCGGATAATGCGATAAAAATTTCGCCAAAACCAAAGTTGATTAATGCCTCGATGCAGGAGTTGGAAAAAGTTATTTCGATATAGTTCATAACGCCCCCTTCCCCCTCTTATCTTAAGAGGGGGAAATGATGAAGAGGATCTAATAGTATGGATAGAAACCTAGCCCTAGAAATGGCTCGTGTCACCGAAGCCGCAGCCCTCTCTTCCGCACGACTCATGGGACGCGGAGACAGCATGGCCGCGGATCAAGCCGCTGTCGATTCGATGCGACGCGCGCTCAATTCCATTCCCTTCGATGGCACTGTGGTCATTGGGGAAGGCGAACGCGACGAAGCCCCCATGCTTTATATCGGTGAAAAAGTGGGTTGCGGAAATGGGAGTGTGTTAGTCGATATTGCCCTCGATCCTTTGGAAGGCACCAACCTTTGTGCTTATGGTTCGCCCGGATCTATCTCGGTAGTTGCCATTGCCGAACACGGACAATTTTTACATGCCCCCGATACTTATATGGAGAAAATTGCAGTGGGTCCCATAGGGAGTGGTAAAATAGATATTAACCAACCTGTCTCCTGGAATTTGCAACGACTGGCAAAGGCGAAAAACTGTCATATGGATGATTTGACGGTCATTATTTTAGATAGACCCCGCCACGGTGATATTATCGCCGAAGTAAGACGCTGCGGTGCTCGCATTAAATTAATTCAGGATGGAGATGTGGCTGCTGCAATCGCGACTTGCACCGAAGAAACGGGCATCGATATGCTCATCGGTACCGGTGGTGCTCCTGAAGGCGTTTTGGCTGCAGCGGCTCTGCGTTGCGTGGGAGGAGACATGCAGGGGCGTCTCGCTTTTAGAAATGACGAAGAAAAAGCGCGTGCTTTAAAAATGGGAATCAAAGATTTGAACAAAGTTTTTCAAATCGATGAACTCGCCGCAGGCGATGTCATGTTTGCCGCCACAGGGGTTACCACGGGAGATTTCCTCAAAGGGGTAAGATTCTTTGCAGGTGGTGCGGAAACTCATTCGGTGGTGATGAGAAGTAAAACAAAAACCATTCGATTTATTGAAGCCGTACATCATTTTGAAACAAAACCTATTTATTGAGTAAGGATGAATCATGGCTGCCACCACAAGCAAAGTTACCATCAACGCCCCTATAAAAACCGTTTACGAAGTGGTGACCGACTTTGAATCTTACCCTGAGTTTTTGAGTGGCTCCAAGGGAGTAAAAATTCTGTCCAAAAAAACAGGATCTCTGCAGGTAGAATTCAAGGTAGACCTTATCAAAACCATTTCTTACACCCTGGATTTTAAACTCGTTGCTCCTAAAGAATGTAGTTGGACTTTAGTGAAGGGAGATTTCATGAAATCCAACACGGGTTCCTGGAAATTGAAAGAAGTTAAAAAAGGAATCACCGAAGCGAACTATGAAATCGAAATCGGTTTTGGCTTGCTGGTACCGGGCAACATCGCTAACATCCTGGTGGGTAAAAATCTTCCAGCCATGATGAAAGAATTCAAAGATCGAGCGGAGGCCATGAGTGAGTAATTCGGTTTTTTCAGAGGTTGCCAAGAAATTTTTAATGACCGGTTTGGGAGCCCTCTCCCTTACCGAGGAATCCATTCGGGGAAAGTTGGGAGACCTGAAATTGCCCAAAGAAGCAGTCAATTTTTTATTGGATCAAGCCAAAAAGCAGAAAGATGATTTGATTTTGGCCGTCGCCAACGAAGTTTCGAGTTTTTTTTCCCGCATCAAAGTCCACGAAGAAATTCAAAAAACTCTCACCAATTTAAACATCCATGTGGATGCCACCATCAGCTTCAGTCAAAAAAATAAAAAGAAAGACGGAAAAGAAGTGCGTCTTCATTTCAAGTCGTAATAGCAGTATGACAAAGAAAAAGTTTGAAATCGTCGCCCTCCTTTTTCTGTTTTCTTTGTTTCTTTTCAGCTTTGTCGCCCCATTGAATAGTCTGGATTCCGTCCCCCTGTGTATTTTTAAAACCCTTACCCATTTTGATTGCCCGGGTTGTGGCTTAAGTCGTTCCTTTCTGAGTCTTTCCCATGGCCATTTTCTGGGCGCCATCCGCCACAATGCATTGGGTCCAGTCGTGTATCTTTTGTTCCTTTTATATTTTTTTAAGGCCTTATTTGCTTTTTTTTCTTCAAGCTGGATTCAATATCTGCAAAAGCCACTTTTTCAAAATCCCTTCTCTTATTACAGTTTTGCCTTCCTTTTTTGGGGGCAATGGATTTTCAAGCTTTGTAAAGCTTTTTTAGTTTGACCCAAAATTACTTCTTGTGTATCCGTCCACAAATTCAATTTAACATTTTTTTAGGAGGATTTATGCCTTTAACGGTGAAGGAGATTTTCGAACAACGTATTCCCGAGCGTCTTCAACAAAGAGCTGAAAAAATCGCGAATCTTAATGCCATTTATCAATTCAATATTACAGGTGCAGAAGCGGGCGAGTGGACTATCGACCTCACTCAACCAGGTGGGAAAGTGAGTACAGGGGCTTCAGAAAATGCAAAGTGTACGGTGACTATTGCGGCAGAGAATTTTGTCGATTTGATTGACGGAAAACTTAATGCGCAGATGGCTTTTATGAGCGGAAAATTAAAAGTGAAGGGGGACATGGGATTGGCTTTGAAGTTGGGAACGATTCTTTAGTTAGGTTTAGGGTGTAAGGTTTAAGGTATAAGGTATAAGGGCTGCAGAAATGTGGCCCTTTTTCATTAGATCTCTTCATAAATCAGCGAACGGTCCAAGTGCAAGACGCGGAGGGTCCAAAATACCGGAGTTTGCTACTGCAAATGAGGATTTTTTGGATACCGCAACGCCGCAATTGGGTCGTGCAGCGATTTATGAAAGAGATCTATTACATTTTCCATTTTGTCCCATGGAACTTCCGTTGGTCGTCATCCCGTCGAAGAACGGGATCTCCACGGATACAATTGGATCCGAGTGAAAAGTCTGTGAAGATCCTGATCTGCATCAGGATGACCAAACTATTTTCTTTGCTTGCGGCTAGAGACCGCGCCTTATGTACGCTCCTCTCAAAAATATTCATATCCTCGATTTTTCACGTCTACTTCCTGGCCCTTTTTGTTCTCATTTACTTTCCGAGTTGGGGGCAAAAGTGACGGTGGTGGAAGCTCCTTTTCTTGAAAAAATTTTAGAATTTCCAAATCTCCAAAAAAACAAAAAACAAATTTCATTAAACCTGAAAGAAAAAAAATCTTTTCAAAAAATTGAGAAGCTTATTCAAAAAAGTGAAGTGTTGTTGGAAGGCTTCCGCCCTGGTGTAATGCAGCGTTTAGGGCTTTCCTTTGATCGAGTTCAAAAGATAAATCCAGAGATCCTTTATTGTTCTATTAGTGGTTATGGCAGTGAGCCTGGACAAAAAGAAGAGGCCAGGGCAGGGCATGATCTTAATTTTTTGGCGGAATCTGGATTTTTAAGTGATTTGTATTTAAATAAAGACCCTCAGGTGCCAGGCCTCCCTTTGGGGGATTTGATTGCGGGCCAACAGGCGGCCTTTCAGATTGTTTCTGCCTTGCATGAAGTGAAGAGTAAAAAGAAGGCCTTGCATTTAAATCTTTCTATTTATGAAAGTGTTCAAAAATTTCTACATCCCTTCGAGGGAGTGAAGCAGGCTGTGGCACCTCTTTTTTCAGAGGGGCTCGCCCGTTATCAGGTGTATAAAACCGCCGATAAAAAATTTTTAGTCGTTGCCGCCCTGGAAGAAAAATTTTGGCAGGCCCTCATTCAACACTTAAAAATTCCACAACAGCTTTTGGATAGCGGTGAATCGGCAATAAAAAACCACCTTAAAAAACTTTTTCTTTTACACCCTCTTGCTTTTTGGTTGAAAGAATTGGCACATCCCGATTTCTGCGTCAGTGAAGTAAAAAAATATCCCTCCTGAAACGAATGAAGGAGGGAGCTCCCACAGAACGATCTGGGCATAATCTTTCTGTGGGGGAGGGGAGCGGGGAGAGAACGGCCTTGAAAACGAGAAGCCCAAGCTGTGAAGATAGCAAGTTTATAAGGGAATATTTATTCTGAAACCATGAGATGTGTCAGAAAAAAATGTGACCTTAATCAGGAATGCTGCGGTTTTGCTCAAATAAATTCGGTAATTATGATTCAAGTCAGTGTTTTTTGAAAAAGATCATGGAAAAGCCCCGAATGCAGCTCTACAATTACTTCCTTCAGGCCTTATTCAGGGAGAAATCATGAAAAAAATTCTGCTGGTCGAGGATGATTTGGTGATGCGACAAAATACCACTGAAATTCTCGAGCTGTCTCAGTATGAGGTTCTTGCCGTAGAGGACGGCAAAAAAGCTTTGCGAATGGTTAAGCTGTTTCACCCCGATCTCATTGTGTGTGATATCATGATGCCCGAGTTGGATGGTTATGGGGTCTTGCATATCCTTTCGAAAGATAGAGAAACCGCTTCGATTCCTTTTATTTTTCTTACTGCCAAGGCCGAAAAAAGCGAATTAAGAAAGGGGATGGAACTGGGAGCGGACGATTATCTTACCAAGCCTTTTGAAGAAACAGAACTTCTGGCAGCGATTGAGTGCCGACTCAAAAAAAATGAAATGCTAAAAAATGAGTATGCGCAAAACATCGAGGGCTTGCATCAGTTTTTGGATGAGGCCAAAGGAATGGTGGGCCTCGATCTGCTGGCATATAACACGCCCGTCCTCCACTACAAAAGGAAAGAGGTGATTTTTCATGAAGGAGACAGTCCCACTCATCTTTTCTTGCTAAACTTCGGAAAAATTAAAACTTATAAAATTCATGATGATGGCAAAGAATATGTGACAAGTTTGTATAAAGAGGGAGATTATTTTGGATATACCTCGATGCTTGAAAATGTGGCTTATTCGGATTCTGCCATTGCTTTGGAAGATTGTGAGTTGTGTAAAATTCCAAAGGAAGTTTTTCTTTCATTGCTTTATCAAAATCGGGATATTGCCAGCAAATTTATCAAGATGCTATCCAACCGTATTATTGAACGGGAAAAACAATTACTGAGCCTTGCTTACGATACGGTACGCAAACGAGTGGCCGAAACCCTCTCGCTTTTAGCAAGGCGTTTTGCAGAACAAGGGAAGAAAAAAGCCCGAGTGATGGTCACCCGTGACGATTTGGCAGGCATGGTGGGCACCGCTGCTGAAACGGTGATTCGATGCCTCAGTGAATTGAAGATGGATAAGTTGATTGAGGTCAATGGTAGAGAAATTGTGGTGCTAGATTTTGAGGGTTTGCAGCAAATCCAATAGCTTCGAGACGACCCGTTTAATCATTCCAAAAACTGACTTAAGTCATTTTTCTTTTGAAGCAATTTCTTTACTGTCCAGCGGCAGTACGTGAGGCCTTGTGCGCCTTTATCAGTGCTTTAAGAGGAGGGAATGTATGTTTGCTGAGATCCTTGCCTTGTACGACTTTTCTCCACCGAGTAAGATCGCCTTGGAATGGGCCTTGAGGTTGGGGCAGCATTTTCATTCGAGTCTGCGGGTATTGCAGGTGTTTTCCCGTCCCTCCACGGTTAGCAAAAATGACTTTTTAAAGTACCAAGCTGAAATTTTACAGCAGATTCGTGAGCAGATTGATCAAGACGTCCGGCAAATTTTTTCACATTCCTCGAAAGAGTTAAAGAGTTTGGAAATAGAGGTAAAGCCGGGCAAAGCGACGTCTGTTATTCTGAATGAAATCCAATCAACCTTACCGGATCTCGTGGTAATAGGCACTCATGGCAGAACTGGGTTGTCCCATCTGTTGTTAGGGAGTGTGGCGGAAAAAGTGCTTCGTCATTCTCCTTCTCCTGTATGGGTGGTCCGTTCTCCCTCCGCCTGGCCTCCCAAAAGTGTTCTCCTTCCTATTGATGAGTCTGAACCTGTGGAGGAAACTTTCGATTTCTTAACAAGACTTTCTTCTTCACTTTTTTTACAAGCCCATGCCCTCTATGTGCTTCCGTTTCCTATCATAACGCCTGCTTATGTTGAAGGTCTGGTGCTCATGAATCCTGCCACTCTTGAAAAGGAATCCCTGGAGAGCCTGACAAGGATTATCAATCAGCATCCTTCCTCACCCAAAATCACCCCCCACGTTTCAACGGGGTTGGCGGTCACAGAAATCTGTCACCTGGCAAAAGAGGTACGGGCCGATCTGATTTTAATCCCTACGCATGGTCGCTCAGGTCTGAATTACCTTTTTATGGGGAGTGTTGCAGGGCAGGTCGTTCGCTATGCCCCCTGTTCAGTGCTGAGTTTTTGCCCCCAGCAAGGCTTTGCTTACCGCAAGAAGCTGCTAGAAGAAATGATGGAAGAGGAAGATCTTTCTTATCAAGAGTTGGGAGTGGGAGACTAATAAAGGGGGGTTTTATGAATCAAAAAGAGAACAAAGAAAGAGTGCATCAGCATAAGTATGGCGCGAATCGCAATGAGCTGGCTATGAAGAAAAAAAAGCTCGACAGCAATTTTTCTCAATCCAAAGATATTTGGGAGGATCGAAGTGTGAGGCAGAGGACGTTTAATCACAAGAGAGGATAGGGCACCTCTAAAAACGTCACGGGCGATTATAATCCCATTTTTTATCTTGATCCCAAACTGCTTACGCCCTATGCCATTCCTATCGCGAGGGGAGAGGGTCCTTCTGTAGGAGTGGAGGGGACTTTTCATCTTTCCTTCGGGCTAACCGCGAGAATTTAGTAGGCTTTCATTATGACTAGTTTTCCAAGTTGTAAAACTTGTTCTGCCCGCCCCGTGGGGGTGTTTTGCCAGCTGGAGGACTTAGCGTTGGGGGAACTCGAGAATTACAAGATCAGTAATACCTACAAGAAGGGACAGGTAATTTTCTACGAGGGGAACCAATCCTTAGGGCTTTATTGCATTTTCTCCGGGAGAGTGAAGCTTTATAAGTCCCTTGCCAACGGGGCCCAGCAAATTGTGCGTATTGCCAGCCCTGGTGATCTATTGGGGTATCGTTCCTTATTTGCGGGGGAATGTTACCACGCCAGCGCAGAGGCCATGGAAAATGCGCAGATTTGTTACATCGATTCAAATGCCTTTTTTTCTGTTTTAAGTAAAAATCCGGACCTTGCATTGAGTTTGTTTAAAAAAATATCGCGGGAGCTCCGTGTAGCTGAAAATTTGGCCATCAGTATTACCCATAAAACAGCCCGGGAAAGAATGGCAGAGCTGCTTTTGATGCTGAAGGAGGCCTATGGGACGCCCGTGAAAAAGGGAGTGCAGATTGTGCTGAAGCTTTCCCGTCAAGAGATGGCAGAGATGATAGGAACAACTCAGGAAACGAGCATTCGTTTACTTTCCGAATTCAAAAAAGAAGGAATCATTGAAGTGCAAGAACGAAGTATTACGCTCTGTGACATGGAAGCCTTACTGGATGCCGCAAGTATGGATATTTAGGTTTTGGATGATCTGCATCATAGCTTCAGGTTTTTTTTTGCGTTAGGCATCGAAGTAATATTTTATGCAAACTGAAGAAAAATTTCTTTTGGATTTGGAAAAGCGATGGGAAGAACTGGGGCCTAAGGCCCATCCTATCTCTTACCGTAAAGATCAGGTGCTTTTCTATGAAGGGCATCAGCCCTGTGGGCTTTTCGTTTTGCTCAAAGGCGAGATTCGATTTACTCATCAAGGAAAGTCTTGTGAGGAGAAGCATCTATGGAATTTTCAGAAGACCAAGCTTGTGTGTCTAAAGTCTTTTTTAGAAGAATCTTCTTATGCCTGCCATGCCCAGATCTTGAGTGATGCCGAATTTCTCTTTCTACCCAAAATGGAACTTCTTTCTTAATTGTTCTTCATTTCCCAGGGTTTCTCGATAAAACCGGCAGATAACGTATCCCCCACAACAAAAAAGCCAGCCACCAAAGAAAAGCAGAATGAAAAGACTGTCCTTTCAATAGGGAGAATTTTATTTCAAGGAAGGGGAAGAACACTCGAAGCAGCACCGCCCCTTGGAGCAGGCCAAAGACGGTATAATCTATTTTCCCTAAGGCAAATCCAAGCCCTCCATGCCCGCGTGTCACGCGGGTGCTGATTCCCAAAAGCAAGGTGGAAATCCCTCCTAGAAAAAACAGGTGCTGAAGGGCTAGAGAGAGGCTCCGATCTTGAAAGAAAGAATGAGGGAATATTGCTTGAACGCCCAGGATCCCCAAGAATAATATCGTCCAAAAAAAAGCCAGATAATGAGAGAAAAGTAGAAAGTTGGAAAAAGATTTTTTCCACTTCCAGTACTGCAACTCTTTTAACCACAGCAGTCCTAAAATAATAAGCAGTGATCCTTGCACGTAAGGGAGGCTGCTTAAGGAAGGAATAAATTTGAAGAGGCCCAACAAAAAGATCAAGGCCAAGGCGAGAGGTAGAGTAAAGGGGCCTCTTTGCACTTCTGTTGTGGGCGGAAGCGTAGACGTAAAAAAAGCCAGAATACGATAAGAAATGCCCATCATCAAGAAGAGCAGGTAAGGATATTGAGCCAGGTAAAGACTTAGCCCATAATAAGGCACAAAACTTTTCCAAATGCTGAACTGAAATAAAATTTGAGCAAGGATGCCAAAGCCCAAGGCAAGGAGTACCATAGAACTCTGATCAAAAAGTTTTTTCTGGGTGCAGGAAAGATAAGACTTGAGGAGTATCCGCAAGAGATTGAGCATTAAAAAAAGTTCAAGCAACAAGGCAAATTTAAGCAGCAAGGCTGAAAAAAGACTGCCCAGCAAGATCAAGACCTGGGATAAAAAAAGCATCAAGGCCAAAAAAATATTATGTGGACCTTTGGTTTGTGGTGCAGCCACCCATTTTGGAAAGGCCGTCAGAAGAAAACCGAAGATATAGAAACTGGAAAAACCAAAGATCATCCAGTGAAAATGAGCTTGTAGCGGAGAGATCTGAAAGGGGAGATAAATTCTCTGCATTTCAAGGCCATGCAGCCAGGTGAACCACAGTCCCATCACGACCACATTATAAATGACACCCAGGGCAAAAAAAGGACGATAAGGTTCGATGAAAAAACCGGAAATGTGATGGGCGGCGGTGTGTAGGGGGCAGTTTTGTGGTTTCATAGAATCTCCTCGTTGTTTAGCAAGATGTAGCAAAACTGCAGAGATTGTTCTTTGCGCGAAAGCAAGAAACTCAGTCTTCTTTTAAAATTGATTTTAATTTTTCAACTTGAAGCAGCGTGACTTTTTTTCGACCGCTTTCCAAAATTTCTTCTCTCTCCCAGGTTTTGAGCAGTCGGCTTACAGAAAAAAGAGTGGTGCCTGTAAACTCCGCCAGATCTTGTCGGGTGAGGGGAAAATCGATGAGAATTCCTTCGGGCTTTTTGATTCCATGCTGAGAGGCAAAGTGTAGCAGGGTTCTTGCGATTCGAATTTCCACCCTCTCGGTTGCAATTTCGCGAAAGCGTTTTTGTAGTTCTTCAATCCTCTTCAAAAGCAGTTGAATTATGCTTAATGCTATTGGGGGGTACTGAGACATCAAGAGCAGCAAGGCTGTTTTGTCCAAACAAAAGAGCGTGGTTTTTTCAAGCGTGTTGCCAGTAGCAGGGTAAGTCCCATTTTCGAGCACAGCCACTCCCGCCAGCAGTTGCCCCGGGCCTAAGACTCTTAAGAGCACCTGGTTTCCATCTTCACCAATTTGTGAAATTTTGATTTTTCCTTCCAGGATGATGAGAACCGCGGCGGCTTCATCGCCTTGATTGAAGAGGCTAATATTTTTTTGAAAGTGTTTGATTTTTCCCAAAGAAAAAATGCGCGTGTAATCGCTATCGTGGAGGCCTTTTAGGATGGGAACTTTTTTAAGACTGTGGGCATCAAAAGAAAGGGTTTTCATTTAAAGCTGCCTTTTTAATTTTATTGAGCAAGAAATTGAAAGGAATCTAAATACTTTTCGATGAGATCCGCTGCCATCTCTACTTTTTTGCTACTGCTTCCTACAAGGACATAAATCTTTCCATCCGAAAGCATAAAGCGTGCCTTTCCCACCCTGGCGCTTTCGTCGTCTTGGGCAGGGATTTGAAAAGTGAGATCCCTTGCTTCTTTCCCTTGGAATTTAATCTTTTCAAAGCGGATAACTTGAGCGCCCGTGTCTTTAAGGAAGCCTTCCTTTGCTTTATTGAGCAGGGCCTTATTGCTTTCTAGGGAGAGGGCGATTTTAGGGAGTGGAGTATAGCTGACGCTCCATTCTTCTGTAGCTGTTTTAAGAGTGTAAGTATTTTCTTTTACCTTCCCTACCACGCTTTTGTGATCCACTTTTTGAAGCGTGGGGTCGCCTGGCATCTTGATACTAAAGCCTCCTTCCGTGGAAGTAAAAGCATGCAGGGAATAAGATGGATAAGTGCAAAGCAGGATTACTAAAGTGAGAATGTATTTCTTCATAGTCGTCTAATAGCGCAAATCAAGCGTTTAAAGCACCTTGTTTTTTTGTAGGGCCTTTCCCTGTGATTTCGGAGATTTCGGACTTGCTTAGGGTGGAGGATTTACCTAGTCCACTTCATGGCAGGAGTAAAAACCCCCCACACTTGTAAGGTGTGGGGGGTGAGGTGAGAGGGAGGGGGACTCTCTTGATTAAACATCCCTCCTATAGCTGCTCCTACGACGAGCTCTATACCACAGATTCACTACTGCTAGCGCAAATGGAGTAAGACTAAGACCCAAAAGATTCAAGTCTGTAGATCCTCCACCTGTCATCAAGGAACAAGCTCCACCCGCCACAGGAGCACTTCCAGAGCCAGTCATGGAAAACTGACTTGTGCTACCCGAGCTGTCCCCGGATGTCCCACTGGAAGTTTCGTTAGACAGATCTGCCGTTGGGGCATTACACTCCGCAATGCATTCACCTAAAGTGTCACCATTACTGATGTAAGCAGCGACGGCATGGTTGTCCACACAGATGGTATGGGCATTCTGCAGATCTCCCGAAGGGATATGGCAGACAAACGATTTGTGATCCGGGTCGCATGCTCCAATCGGTCCCGGAGCAGGGCAATCGTTGTTTCCATCGTCCAGGCATTGGTCACTGCATCCATCACCATTGACCAGGTTTCCGTCATCACATTCCTCGCCTGTTTCGAGAACTCCATTTCCACAGACTGGAGGCGGAGGTTCTGTCTGACAGGTGCTGCTGCATCCATCGCCGTTCACCAGGTTTCCATCGTCACATTGTTCGCCTGCTTCGAGAACACCGTTTCCACAGACTGGAGCGGGAGCTTCAAGCTGACAGGTGCTGCTGCATCCATCGCCATCCACCCTGTTTCCATCGTCACACTGTTCAACGCCTGTGTTGATTACACCATCCCCACAGACATTATTGGAGCAGTCATTTTTGCAGGCATCCGTATTCACCTGATTTCCATCATCGCATTGTTCGTCTGCCTCAACTTTCCCGTTTCCGCAGACCGGAGCGGAAGGAGTCTCAATCTGACAGGTGCTGCTGCATCCATCGCCATTCACCGTATTTCCATCGTCACACTGCTCCACGCCTACGTTGATCACACCATCCCCGCAAACATTGTCCGTGCAGTCATTTTTACAGGCGTCATTGTTGTCGGTGTTTCCATCGTCGCATTGTTCATTCCCTTCTGGAATACCGTCACCGCAGAGAATGTTGGTACAGGTCAGGCAATCTGCGCTGCAACCATCGTGATTGATGGTGTTTCCATCGTCACAAAGTTCACGACCCGTCAAAATGGAACCATCCCCGCAAACATTCAATTTGCAATCATTCCTGCAGGTGTCGTGGTCATCTTTATTTCCGTCATCGCATTCTTCACCAGGCCCCACGATACCGTCACCACACACGTTAAAGGTGCAGTCATTCTTGCAAGAATCGGTGTTGATGTCATTGCCGTCGTCGCATTGCTCTCCAGGTTCGAGCACGCCATTACCACAGCGTGGACAAGCTCGGCAGTTGTTGTCACAACCATCATCGTTATTGCGGTTGCCATCGTCGCATTGTTCGCCAGGGCCAACAACTCCATCTCCGCACACGTTCAGTGTGCAATCGTTTTTGCAAGCATCGTTATTATTTGTATTCCCATCGTCGCACTGTTCTCCGATGTCCACAATTCCATTTCCGCAGGAGGGGAGCTTGCAATGTCAGCGCGCATGACAGGGAGCCTGGAGTTCGCATGATAGGGCCCCACCTGTACGCATGATAGGGACCCGGTGGTTCGCAAGGATAGGGACCCACTTTTTCCTCTAAAAAATAGCGACGGATCT